>NZ_JBSSBO010000022.1:0-46880 GCF_054058915.1 Thermostichus sp. MS-CIW-41 | reverse complement strand
GTCTACTCCCAAAAACGAGACTTGGTGAATACCAAAGCAAGGTTCCCCGAATACCAAGCAATCCATTCGCAAGTCCTGCAAAACTGCATAGAGCGGGTGCACAAAGCATTCGACCGCTGGCTGAAAGGCGACCGTAACGGCAAGAGGGCAGGAAGGCCGAGATTCAAAGGGGCGGGCCGGTATCGTTCCTTCACCTTTCCCCAGGTAAAACAGGACTGCATTCAAGGGAAGTTTATTCATCTGCCCAAAATCGGAGCAATTAAGCTGATTCAGCACCGTCCGTTGCCTGACGGGTTTGTTATCAAGACTGCCACCATCACCCGTAAGGCTGATGGGTGGTATGTGACATTGAGCCTGCAAGATGCGTCCGTCCCCGAGTTTGAGCCTGCAACACTGGAGAACACGATAGGGATCGACATGGGGCTGGACTCCTTTTTGGTGACCGATACAGGGGAGTCCGTCCCAGTGCCCCAGTACTACCGCCGCGCCCAAAAGCGGCTGGAGAGGCTGCAGCGGTCATTATCCCGCAAGCAGAAAGGGTCAAACCGCCGCAAGAAAGCCTTAGGGCGAGTAGCTAAAGCACACCTCAAGGTGGCCAATCAGCGTAAAGATTTCCACTACAAAGTAGCCAAGAAGCTAGTAAGCAAAGGGAAGCATATTGCGTATGAGGCGCTCAACACCAAAGGTATTGCGAGAACCCGACTAGCGAAATCCATCTATGACGCTGGGTGGGGGCAATTCCTGCAAATTCTCGCAGTCAAGGCTGAAAGAGCTGGGCTGAGGGCGATTGCAGTGGATCCAAGCGGCACGAGCCAAGACTGTTCTCAGTGCGGTCAAAAAGTACCGAAAACCATTCGAGACAGATGGCATTCTTGCCCGCATTGTGGACTGGAACTAGGCCGAGACCACAACGCGGCGATAAACATCAAATACAGAGCGGTGGGGCATCCCGTTCTCAAAGCTCAGGAAATGTCCTTCACAGGAGTCACTGAGAAGCCCGTACTCTTTCGCTTTAGCGGCGCGGAGCGCTTTGCGCCAGCATGAGTGCGGGAGTATGTCACACTGAGTAAGGGATCCCTTCGTCCCTCTCGTTACCGGGAGCCATCCGTGTCCAAGTTCCTTTTAATTGGTTCTACTGAGCCCTTCAGCGGTAAGTCGGCTGCCATCTTGGGTTTGGCCAAGCATTTGCAGCAGCAAGGGATAAAAGTCACCTATGGGAAGCCCATCGGTTCTTGCGAGCGGGAAGATTGCTCACTGGAAGGGGGCGATCCGGATATGCGCTTTGTGGCGGAGTCTCTGCGGCTGACGATGGATCAAATGCCGCCGATGCTGCTCCGGCTCAACGAAGAGGCTTTGCTGGCTCAAATGAAGCGAGCTCCCGGGGATCCAGCTCCAGAGTGCCCGGTTGCCCCTCTGTTGGAGTTTGTCCAGCGCTCCCCTGCGGATTTGGTGCTGCTGGAAGGCCCAGCCGATCTTTACGAGGGGGAATTGTTTGGCCTGTCGCTGGCCAAGATGGCCCAAGCCCTGGATGCTCCGGTACTGCTGATCAGTCGCTACCATTCCTCCTTGGCTGTTGATTCTCTTCTCTTTGTCCATCGTCAACTGGGATCCCGCTTGGCAGGCGTGCTGCTGAACGATGTGCCACCTGACCAAATGCAACCGGCAAAAACGATCATTCGGCCTTTTTTGGAGGGACACGGGATCCCGGTCTTGGGCATTTTGCCCTCCCATCGCATTTTGCGCAGCATCAGCGTTGGGGAGTTGGCGCGGCAACTGGATGCCGAGGTGCTCTGCTGTCCGGATCGGATGGACCTGATGGTTGAAGACATTGCGGTAGGGGCGATGAACGTCAACTCGGCCTTGAAGTACTTCCGTAAGCTGGATCACAAGGCGGTGATCACCGGCGGAGACCGCACCGATATTCAACTGGCCGCCCTAGAAACTTCCACCCTCTGCCTGATCTTGACCGGCAAGCTCCCTCTGGATCCCCGCATTCAGTCTCGAGCAGAAGAGCTGGAAGTGCCGATCCTCTCGGTGGATCTGGACACCTTCACCACCATCAACCGCATCGAACGGGTTTTTGGGCAGATTCGCCTGCACGAGGAGGTGAAAGTCCGCTGCATCCAAGAGCTAATGTCAGCGAATTTTGACTTTTCCCGTCTCTATGCTCATTTGGGCTTGACACAACCCCTAGTGTCGGCGGTAGGTGCATAAGAAAAGTTATTACTGGCTTCTCTATATTTGGTGTCTAAATAGATATTTCTTCGAGATTGAGCACTATATCTGATCAAGACGAAATAAGCTCAGTTTTGACGCGCTGGTCTCTAGTGTCTGATGCCTTCCAGTATCTGCAATGATTTCTGCAAAAAAACGCAGGGATCTCTCGCCGGTTTGGCCTACTCACCGAATTCGAGAGATATCATGCGAGTATTCATCACCTCAACACACCACTCCTCCCCCAGATTTTCTGGGGGTTTTTGTTCGTACTGTTTTTAACCTTGTGCGTCAGTGTCACGTAAGCTGATGTTGACGGGGTTTATGCTGCTAATAGTGTGAAACAAAGCTTTTCTGAAGCTGAATACACTAAACAGTGGTGCCGGCACGCCCTTCTGCAATAAGATGCAGTGTCTGTTGTCGAGCCGGGATCCCAAATGTTGCCGTTAGCGCCGGATGAGCACCATGGCCAAGGTTTCACGGATGCACAGCCGCAAAGGAGCGGGCCCCAGCCGTCTGGTTGCCTGCCCCCACAGTGGCATCTTCACCGACGGGGGATGTTCTCCCAATCCGGGGCCAGGGGGATGGGCTGTGGTGGTGGTTCAAGATGATCAAATTGTGGAAGAGTTTTGGGGAGGGGATCCCGATAGCACCAACAACCGCATGGAGTTGACCGGCCTCATCCGGGCCTTGCAATATTGCCGCCACACCCAGGGCAACGGCGTAAATACCATCTACAGCGACTCCCACCTTTGCGTACAGACCTACAACGACTGGATGGATCGCTGGGCAGCGCAGGGGTGGCGGCGGCGCACCGGGCCGGTGGAAAACTTGGATCTGGTTCAGGAACTGTATCAACTAAAGCAGCAGTGCCCTCAGGTGCAGGTGGTTTGGATCCCAGCCCACCAAGGTCTGCGCTGGAACGAGTACGTGGATGGGTTGGTTGCCCAGGCTCGAGCCAGAGTGACCGTTCCTCCAGAAGTTAGGGGTTGAGGTTCCACACCGGCAGTGGGGGCACTGTGAAACTGGTTAGCAGCAAGATGCTTGCCAAGACTACAAGGCTGTTAGGCTTGGCTTGACTGCAAGGTGCAGAACTTCCTGGATGGTTTTAGCCATGCGCTCCCAGGTAAAAGACTTAACCCACTCTAAGCCTTTCCTGACTTTCTCAGCGCGCAACTTGGGATCCAGAACCTGAACCAGGGTGTCCGACAAAGAGTCCTCTACATAAAATGCAGCTTCTCCTCCTACTTCCACTAAGGCAGAGTTGGGATAGATAATGACAGGGGTCCCACAGGCCATGGCCTCCAATACGGGTAGCCCGAATCCCTCATATGCACTTGGGTAAACCAGCGCCACGGCATTCTGGTAGGCTTGAACCAACTGCTGCAGATCTAGATAAGCATTCATAACAGGTTGCGGAGCTGCCGCCTGTCGATAAGCCTCTGGAGTCGACCAGGAATGAGTGCAAAGGACAGGGAAAGGCTTATAGGACCACTGCTGATAAGCTTCAAAAAATAACTCCTGTCGTTTGTAAGCGCCTTGGTGGCATCCAATCAGCAGCCAGTGCTTGGGAATAGCTGAGGGATCCGGCTTGAATACACTGGTGTCAACCCCAGGGTAAGCTACTACTGCCTCTTTGCCAGTTAGACGCAGCAAGTCACAGGCCGTGTTTTGGCTAACAGCTACAATGCGAGCGGCTGCTTCAAGGGCTGCGTGCTTTTGGCGCCACATGGGATCTGAGAGATCCCAACCCAGCACTTCTGGGATCATGTCATGGAGCAGGAGCACCTGCGGAATGTCAGAGGGCAGGTATGTATGGTAGGTGCTCATAAAAACATCAGCCCCTGACCAAATAAAAGCTTGTCTCAACTCAGGATCATCCCAGCGGGCGTAGCTAAAGGGGTGACCCTGCATTCTCTCGACACCCTGGGGTAGCTCTCCCATGCCACCCCGATCGTAGAAAGTGATGCGAATCCCCAGCTGAGGCAATTCCCGCAGTAAGTTGCGCCAAACTGTAGCAATACCAGTTTGGTGCATCTGGAAGAACACCCCGTCCACAAATAGGTGAAGACGTTGCCGCACCTCTACCACCAAGGGATCCCCGTATGCCCAGGGGAAAAAGGGCTGCAGGGAGCAGGGCTTTTCCGCTTTTTGCAACTCTTCCCAAGCTCTGACAGCTCCTTGGTAGCCGTAGTAGGATTCCTTAAACTCCACCTGCTTTCGCAATGCATAGGCATAGTGGTCAAACACTAAGCCCTCTGCTTCCGTTTGGTCTGCGGTCAGAACCCTCTCGGGAAGTCGTCCCTTTCGGATCAATACAGGTGGCTCGTGAGTTTGCCACTCGCACTCAGAGGGATCCCATCTCCAGACCCGCCACCACTCCATCTGGGGGTTGTTGCCCCACTTACCTTTGTTGTCCAGGACAAGATTGGGGCCCACGAAGTAACGACAGTAGAACTGGGCCGCCTCTAGAGTGGGATCTGCTTCAAAGCGTCGATGAACCCGCCGGATTTGTTCGACTGTCCAAATTTCGTCTGCATCCAACTGCCACAGCAAGCAGGGATAGTCAGGTTGGGCTGCCCTGACCATTTCAATTTTGCCATCCCAAAACTGGCCATCGGGCTTCTGAACAAGCCGAACACGGCTGTCTTTGGCTGCCAAGTCCCTCAAGTATTCGACCGTACCATCCAAGCTGTGCCCCTGGGAGTATTCCTCAGGGATGCGGCCGCCGTTGGCTAAGCTCCACCCTGTGTCATGGCGTAAGGCAGCAACGCCCTCGACCACCACCCACTGCCAGGGGATCCCTAGCTTATCCAACTCGCAGAGGGTGGAGTAGTGGCGCTCAATGTACGGCTCCCCGTCTAAAACAATGGTGAAGAAGTGAATGGGAAGAGTGGCTCTGCTGTCTTTAAAGATGGCAAAGCCTTTGCGGACATTTCCCCAGCAAATGAGTCGGTAGCCATAGCTGGAGAGCTCCGTCAAGCAACGGCTGTTCTTAAAAGCGAAGATGTCATCCAGGGCAATATACTTGGGGCGAGCGCCCTGTTCCAAAAAAGCTTGGAGGTCATACCAGCCCGTAAACTCGCCGCCGTCAATGAGAAGAAGGTCGGGGTTGGGAACTCGGCTTGCCCCATCCGTGGGAACAGACTTGAGTAAATCTTGTCCCTCCTGGTGCCATTCCAGAGCCTGCTCTCGGCTATAGGGGGCCCAGAAGCTGGAGCAAGATTTCAGCCATTCTTCCACCTCCTCCACTGTAGCGATCCTAGGTTGGGCAGCAGCGTGAATGGGGATACAGCGGGGATCCTTGCTTACCCTTCTAGCCAGCTCTTTGTAGCGCTCAGGATGAGCTTCTATGCTGTAGATGCGAACAGAGTTGGGAAGGGCGTAGCGCAAAACAGCTGTGGATCCTTCTCCACTACTGGCCCCTACCTCGACCACCACCCGCAGGGAGGGATCCCTGCAAATTTCTGCAAGAGCTGCTCCAAAAGGCTCATCTAGCCGGATTTCTGGTGGGATATACCACTCTGGCCAGGCGGAGTCGCCGTTCCGTTTCTGATTGACCCAGCGGCCATACGCAGCAGCAGCTTCTCGATGATAGAAGGAACTGGCTGTGGGTAAAAAGGCATCAGCCTCCTCCTGAGAGAGGTCACGAAGGTATTGAGTAACCTGAAATAGCCACAGGCGCGCCACTTCCTCGCCTGTCTGGGGATCGTAAAGAGAGTTGATAAAGGCATTTGGAGGCCAATCTTCTAGAATTTGCTTCAATACTAACCACACCCAATCCTCTTCCCCAGCTCTAGCGAAGCAGTCAAGGCTGTGCGCCAGCAGCTGAAGTCTATGGTGGTGGTGTACAGGAAGCTTTAGGGCTTCCTCCCGCATGCGTTCTGCAACAGGTTGATAGACAATCGACAGAACTTGCAAAAGTCGCTTTGTCTGTGGCCACAATAACCCTTCTAGAGATCCACCCCTGTACCTTTCTGCAAACTCAGGAGCGATGGAAAGAGCAATGGTCTCTAGGAGAATTGAGGGAATACTTTCTTGTTCGGCCTGGGCAAAAAAGGCAGAGTAGGATCCTTGCCAAAATAAAGTTCCCAGCTGTTCAAAGTTGGTGGCTTGCGTCACAGCTAATGACCCCCATTGCTCTTCCTGCTAGAGAGAAGGAGTAGCTCTGCTTAAGCTCAAGCATAGCAAGGATTGCAACTTCTGGCAAAGGGAGAAGTGTCATTGCCTGGGGAAAAGCAACATGTACAGGAAAGCTTCAAGTTTGTTGCAGGAAATGTTCAACTGATAACTATTCCTGTCTTGGCTGCTATCGCCGCGGGGCAAGCATTTCGTGGACTTTGGTTCACTACAGCTCCTCCAGGCCGAGTTTGGGATCTTATTACGCTACAGCCTACTAAGAGGCTACAGGATACAGCTGTAAGCCTGCCTGTTCTGGACTCATCGGAATCAAGCCTCAGAAACACGACGTTTTGTATCCCTTGATCTGTGAACAGGCCATAGGTTTACTCACAATTTAGACTATCTTGTTAGACTATCTTGACTTGTGCTAGAGTGGACTGTTTTTTCACTTACAGAAAATTTGGGTTTGCAGGCTCATGCCTAGATGCTACGATTGGCTATATCCACTAGCCGCTTAGGTAGCCGCCATGCAAGTCCAGCTTCATTCTCGGCTGCGCCCTCTCTCTCTGACGTTGATGGCGGTGGGGGGCTCTTGGCTCCTGGGATCCTGCCAACTCAGAGGGCCACAGGTACAGTTGCCCGGCGATGTTCTGCCGGAAACCGCGCTGGTTCCCCAGTCGGCGCCCCTGGTGCTGACCTTTTCTACCCAACCGGAAGAATCTTTTCGCACTCACCCTGACCTTTTGGCCCAGTGGGAGAGCTGGACGGCAGAAGCTTTGGCTGAAACCGGCAAGGAGTTCTCTCGGGAAGAGATGCAAGCTTGGGCTGGCGAGCAATTCACGATGGCAGTGGTGATCCCCAATCTGGTGCCCGGAGCTGCCGAGCCGGTGCCTGGGATCCTGTTTGGAGCCAGCACCCGCAACGCCGATTTGTCTGGGCAATTCTTGGCCCAGGTGCGGCAACAGGCAGCAGCAGAAGGGGCCAACTTCGAGCAGCGCCAGGAGCAGGGGGTCACCCTCTATGTGCAAACCAACGGAGAGCCGGGCGAGCGATGGGTAACTGCTGAGTTTGGCAACCGCTTTGTGGCGGTGGCCAACGACCCGAGGGTGATGCAGCAGGCGATTGCTGTGTATCGCGGCGAAGCAGAGCCGATTGGCCGCTCCGAAAGTTTCCGCACCGCTGTTGGCGATCTGTATAAGAGCGGCACGCTGGCCTTTGCCTACTTCAACTTCCAGGCTTTGCAGGAGGATCCCGAATCTTTCAAAGACTGGATGCAGGATCTGGATCCGGCGACGCTGGGATCCCTGCAACCCCTGCGCTCTTTGGCCATGGCTGCCCACTGGCAGGAGCAGGGCCTGCGGCTGCGCATGTTGACCCAGACCGATCCGAAAACCCAGGTGCAGGGGGGGTGGCAAACGGCTCGCGGCGAACTCATTCAGCGGCTGCCCGGCAATGCCTTGGCGGTGCTGACCACCCAGCAGATTGCCCAGCGCTGGCAAGCCGTTATGCCTGAGCTGGAAAAAGATCCGCCGGTCAAGGAGTCGTTAGAGGAGCTGCGGGCTGAGTTTCGCGCCAATACCCGTTTGGACTTGGAAAAAGATCTGCTGGCTTGGATGGATGGGGAGATGGCCCTGCTGGTGGCACCGGATGCCCAGGCCCATCCCCTGTTGCAGGGCATGGGAGCAGCCTTGGTGATCGAGACCAGCCAAAAAGACAAGGCCAACGCGGCCCTGACTCAGTTGGATCGGCTGGCCCAAGAATCCGGAGCACGGGTAACGGAAGCCGGTGGGCAGGTGATCTGGGCGGATCCCTTGTTCAACCGACCGCTTCTGGTGCGGGCTTGGGAAGGCAACTACCTGATCGTTACCACCAGCACGGCGGCGCTGCAAACCCTCGCCCAACGCCAGGGCAATTTGCTTCCCCAAACCGAGCCGCTGAAAACCCTCTACGATCAGTTGCCCAAGCCCAACTACGGCTACTTTTTGCTGAATTGGCAAGGGATCCGAACAGTGCTGGAGGCCACACTACCGGGTGGTTTGGCAGGCTTGGAGCCGGAGGCCCGTGAGCTGCTGACCCGCATCGATGGGCTGGGCATTACCAGCTACCCTGCCGGGGATCACGCCTTTGGGTTGGAGCTGCTGGTTACTGTGCCACCAAAGCCCCAGCGATAAAACCGTGTCTCACGTTCTTCAGTCTTCCTAGGGGTTGGGGGTGAGGGCTATAGCCGAATTAGGCCATAGGTAAGGGCATAGCGAACCAGCTCGGTGCGGCTGCTGGTGCCCGTCTTGTTCAGCAGGCGGGTCACGTATTTTTCCACGTTGCGCACGCTGGTTTGCAGCTGCTTGGCAATCTCCTTGTTCATCAGCCCTTCTGCCACCTTCTCCAACACCTGTTGTTCCCGCGGCGTCAGCTCTACCTTGATGGGTGGGGGCAGGGGGGTGGGGGCAGAGGTCTGGGCAGGCGTGGCTGTGGCAAGGGTGCGCTCCGACAGCAGGGCGCGAATCGAGGCCAGCTCGCGGGCCACCACCTCCGAAGGGCTGGCAGCGCGGGATCGCTCAATGAGATTGGAGACGATGGCCACCAGCTCCTCCGGATCGAAGGGCTTGGGCAAATAGGCATCGACACCGGCCCGGTAACCCTGGATGCGGTCGGCGGTCATCCCCTTGGCGGTGAGGAACACCACCGGCAGATGGCTGTAGGGCTCGAGTTTTCGCAGTTGGGCCAAAAATTGATAGCCATCCATGCCCGGCATCATGATGTCGGAGATGATCAACTGAGGCTGGGCCGTGCTGAGCAGTTGCAGAGCCTGCTGGGCGTTGGCCGCCGGGATCACCTCAAAGCCGCTGTCCTCGAGGTAGGCTTGCACCGCTTCCCGTAAGCCGGGTTCATCATCTACTAGCAGAATGCGGGCTGCTGGACTGGCAGCAGGGGGTTCGGGTTTGGCTGGGGGAGAAGAGGCCATCTGCAGCTCCTGGGTAGCGTTCAAGCGTTTGGCGGCACCTGCCATCCCATATCTCTACAATCTTCCTACTAACCTGTGGGCAATCTCAGGCGAAAACAGGAGCCTTGGGGGGAGCTTTCCACCTGGAGATCTCCGCCCATCCGGGTGGCCAGGTCGCGGCTAATGGCCAACCCCAGCCCCTGCCCTGGCTTAGAAAGATCTGCCCGAAAAAAGGGATCGAAGATCCGCTCCAGGTTCTCAGGGTGGATGCCGGGGCCGTTGTCGCAGACGGCAACGAACACTTCCCATTGCGAAGCAGTTGAGGGATCTTCACCCAGCTCCACCTTCAGCCGGATCTCACCTGGGGGCGGGGTGTACTTGCAAGCGTTGTCGATCAAGTTATCAAGCACCTGCCGCAGGGCACGCGGATCGGCTTGTACAGGGGGTAGGGAAGGGGGCAGGACGGCTTGAAAGTGGTGTCCCTGGGTTTCGGCCAAGGCTTGATAGATGGGGATCCACTCCCGCAGCAGGTCGGCCAAGGAGAGGGGCTGAAGCTGGAGGGGGGCCGGGATCTCGTCCAAACGCTCGAACTCCGCCAGCAGCTCCTGCAAATGCTTGCACTCCTGTTCAATGCTCAGGCCAATCCAGTGGTTGCGATCCTCGGGGGGCAAGCGTTTTTGCAATAACTTGGCCAGCGTGCTCAGGGCGGTGAGAGGATTGCGCATTTCGTGAAGCAAAGTGGAAAGCTGCTGGGCAGAAAGAGTGACCCCCTTAACCTTGGGTTCTCCGGCTCCGCAGACGGGTTCAGGCTCTGGATGGTGTTCAGCAACTTTTCTGGCTCTCGGCATGGATCCAATCTCTAGACTCTCCCGGCGCTGGCAGATCGATCCTAGCCCTACCTCCCCTGCAATCCGCCATATCAATCCTGAGACGGTATCGGGATCCCAACTGGGTGGCTTATAGCTGGCGGGGCAGGTAGATGTTGAGAACTTCCCCCCGATGGGCGCGGTGGCGCACGGTGAGGTAGCCCCCCAAGGCGCGGAACAGAGTTTGGGTGACGGGAAGGCTGAGGCTCACTGCACCGGTATCCGGCTGCACGACCAACAACTGCCCAATCGCCTGAGGGGATTTGGGCTCTGAGGCAACAGTGGCGTCGCTGCCCTCAGGTGTGTTGACCTGAAACTGAAGTTTGACCAGCTCCCCTGCGCTGACCAACTGGGCGCGAATGTGGCTGCCAGCCGGCGTGCTGCGGGCAATGCGGTCGACCATGCCAAACAGCACCGCTTCCAGCGCCTTGGGATCGCTGACCACATCCGGCAGCTCATCGGGAATCTCCAACTCCAGTTGGGATCCCCGCCGTTCCACCTGCTCCTGCCAGCGAGGCAGGTTTTGCCGCACCAAGTCCACCAGCGCAATGGGCTCTAGCTGAAGCCGACGCCCCTCCTGTGGGGTAGCAGCGGGCATCACCGTTTCTGTAGCTTGGAAAAACAGCCCGAAGCGGTTGATTTGCTCGGTACATTCGCGGTCAATTTTCTCCACGTATTCCCGTACCCGCGACGGCAGATCGTGCCGCTTCAGGATGAGACTAACCAAGGTGCGGATGGTGCTGAGGGGCGTCTGGATCTCGTGGATGAGAGCCCGCAACAGTTCTGCCTCCGAAAGGCTGTTCTGTTGGCCTTGACCGGCAGGCTGGCCATGGGAAGGAGGAGACCGCCGCTTCTGCCAATCTTCTGGCCGGGTTGTGGGCGCAGGGGAGTTCTCGGCTCTGGCGGGGGGTAAGCGAGCGGGCGGGGATCCCGACTCGGCCAGGTTTCCCAGCAGAAGAAGGCTGCTGAAGCGAGCCAGCACCCGCACATGAGGCTCCATGAGGGGATGGTGCTTGATCAGCTCCTGCCAGAAGGGCAAGCGATCCGGCCTACCCTGTTGAACCCGCTGCTCTAGGATCTGCCAAGCCCGATGCACCACTTCCGGCTCAAAAGACACCATCATCCCCCTCTGCCGCGTGTGGGGGTGATGCCCTTGGGCGGCCACCGCCGAAAAAACAGGGGTGAGCACCAGCAAAAAAGGCTCCTCCACCAGGGGATCCTGCGGCAGGAGAGGGATCACCGTCTGGCCAGGGGTCAGAATCGACTCAGGGGACAAGTCAGGGGTAAACAGCCAGGGATCTTCACGGGCCAGCTCCCGCAGCTTCAGGTTCGGTTCTGGAGCGTCAATGGGCGACGGCAGTTGAGGCAGCGGATCCCGAACCACCCAGGGGGGCCACCAAGACACCGGCCCACCGATCACCACCCCAAACTGTCCAACTTCTTGCCATAGCTGGAGCAGGGCTGCCACCGTCTGCTGCCAGGAGCGCTCTCCTGCCCCCGGCAACCATTCCGGCAAGGGCAGATCGGCCCACAAAGCTTCCATCAAGGACAGAAATCGGCGGCTGTTCACGGATCTCTTTGACCCATCCTTCCCTTGTAGGGTAGCGGTTGTGGCCTCTCTGGGGCAGGGGAAAACCTCACCTTTTCCGGGGCGGATCCCCGTCTCACTCAGGGACAAGAATCCTCGTCCTCATACGGTAGCGAGTCTGTCCAATCAGCCTACCCGTCCATCCGGCAGAGTTGCCCCGCGCAAATTGGCCCCGCTGAGGTTGGCTGTGCTCAGATCGGCTCGGGTTAGGATTGCCTCGCCGAGATCGGCATTTTCCAGGTTGGTGCGGCCCAAATAGGCATCCACCAGGTTGGCACACCGCAAATCGGCCCCGGCCAGATTGGCCCGACTCAGATCTGCCCGCGCCAGTTTGGCCGAGCACAGACAACTGGCGGAAAGATCGGCTGCGGCCAGATCCGCCTCGCTTAAGTTGGCCTCTGTCAAATTCACCTGGCGAAGTATCGCCTCCTTCAAGTTGGCCCGCGCCATCTGCGCCCCTTGCAGGTCTGCCCCCAAAAAAGAAACCCCCCTCAGGTCGGTCTCTCTCAGGATGGCTCCCTGCAAACGGGCTTGCTGCAGGCTGGCCCCTTGCAAGTTGGCCTTGATCAAACTGGCCTCTTTTAGGTTGGCCCCGCTCAGGTCGGCCCGTGTCAAATCCGCTCCCGACAGGTTGGCTCCGCTGAGATCGGCGCGGCTAAGATTGGCGTTGCGCAATACCGCTCCCCGGCGGCTATCGAAACGGAGATTGGCCCCCCGCAGGCAAGCTCCCCCCAAGTTGGCACTGGTGAGGTTGGCCCAACGCAAATCCGCATCCAGCAGGTTGGCATCGATCAACAGAGCCAGCGTTAGGTTGGCCCCATGCAAATCTGCCCCTTGTAGGGTGGTGCCGTGCAACTGGGCATCCCTGAGATCCGCCTCGCTCAAGTCCGCCTGGCTGAGGTTGGCCCCACCAAGGTTAGCCCCGACGAGGTTGGCCTTCTGCAGCTTGGCCCGCCCCAAGAAGGCGAAGATCAAGTTGGCGCTGTGCAGGTCTGCTTGGGAGAGATCCACCCCGATCAAATCGGCCCGGCTCAGGTCAAGGGCGGCCAGGTTCTCGCCGGCAAAGTTGATCCGTCCTGCCCGGTAAAGCCGAAGCAGATCCTTGGCATCCATAGAAGAGAGGGGAGAGCATGACTCTAGTCAATAATAAGCTCAACTATACTGAAAATAATGTATAATATGTTCAGTACGGATTACTACCAGTTGATCTTTCTGTTTACTTTCGAGTCTGCCAACATGGTAGCCAAAGCAAAGCAGAAAATTGGTAGTAAGACGACACGGAAACTGCGCTTTGGGTATTCTACTCAAAGCTTTGCGGGATACCGCCATTCTGTTTGGAAACAAACAGAATGCTATCGCTGCATAGTTGAACAGTGATGTTCAGCAGTGTTCAGCGTAAATGTATCAGCTGCACTGGTGGTTATTCTAGATAAGGATCCGGGCGTTTCCCCAACACTCGGCGCGGCTGATCGTGAGTGTTGAACGGGATCCCCGAACAGCGGGTTTGAGCTTCAAACCAGCCCGAACAGACGGCGCTCTGCCTCCTCCATGCGATCCAAGAAAGCAGCAAATTTGGTGGAGATCTCCCCCACTTCCTGCAAAAAGGCGCGTAGTGTTTGGTACTTGAGAACCAAGGCTTCCTCTAGGGTGCAGGTTTGGAACTGCTCATCCAACGCCTTGCCCAACTCGCTCAGGGCCTGTTCGATAGCAGTTTTGACAGAGCCGACGCTGCGCCGCACCAAGCGCATCACCTCCTGCTCCAACTGCGGCTTTTGCCGGGCCAGCTCGCTGCTGGCCAACACCTGTCTTAGGGAAGCATAGGGATCCGCCAGCTCAGCGGGCATTTCGGTAACCGCCTCCGGCAGAGCCTGTTTTGCATTGCTGACGCGCAGGGGCTGCACCAGGCGCCACTCCGATTGTTCTAGCTTTTTCAAGATCCCCATGAACATTGCGGCGGATCCCTCGACATCCCTCAAGAAGCCGCGCAGCACCTGGTGTTTGAGCGTCAGATATTGGGCGGGATCCTCATCCTGTAGCCCTTCGTCCAGGGCGTTGCCCAACTCGCTTAGGGTGTTCTCGATGGCAACCATCAAGGATCCGGCGCTGTGATGGAGCAGTTGGCGGCAGGACTCTGGGATCTCCTGTTGCAGGTTAGAAGAGGGGGCGAGTGGTGTTGCCGGGGTCGCAAAAGCCGAAAGCTCTGCAGGCTCTTCCTCATCCTCTGGGATCCCAGCGTCAATCCAAGTCATGGAACCGGACAAGGACTCTGTCCTGCCGGCACGAACGGCATCTTCCGTATTCAGCCAATCCAGATCGGCAGAGGGGAGCTCGGCAGCCAACCCTCCAGCGGCGACCGTTTCCGGGGGCACCTCAACGTAAAGAGGCTTCAGCATCTGCAGCACGGCGTTGGCGGCTTGGCCATCCTGATCCGGCTCCTGCAACTGCTGCACCGCCTCCTTCAGCCGGGCTTCCAGTTCTTGGGGGGAGGCGCAGGCATCGTAAAGGGCTCTGAGCAGCTCGTCCAGGCTGTAGCGCCGCAGGGCCGCCAACCCCTGCAGAGTAGGCTCTACTTTGTGGTACAAAGCCGTGAACAGAACCAGCTTGGCCCGCAAAGGGCTGGTTTGCCGCATCACCCCTGCCCGCAGCTCGAAGGGATCGTAGTCTTGCTTTTGCAGTCGTGGGCTTCCATACTCCAAGGACAAGATAGGCGAGGGTGCGGCCCAAGCTGATGGCTCCTTGGGCGAGGGCATGAGTGGGCTAGAGGGATCCGCTTGAGGCTGTTGATACAGAGGCTGTAGCTTGTTCAGCAGCATCTTGGCGACGCGGGCATACTCGGCTTTTTTGTTGATGCGGCTGATGGCCTCTCGAAAGCGTTGGCCCAAAGCATCAAGGGTAGCGTGCTCACGGCAAAGCTGCTCCAGCAGGGCTTTCAGATCTATCTGGCTCAACTTGCTGACATCGCCTTCCCATGTGCTGGTGCAGGCAAAGTAAACCAGCTTTTTCACTCGGTCTGCGTACCCGCCCTGCTGCACTTCTTGCACAACAAGGCCAAAGGGATCCGAGACTACCATAGGGAGCTGCTAAGCAGGAGCATGACTCTAGTCAATAATAAGCTCAACTATACTGAAAATAATGTATAATATATGATATGTTCAGTCGGATTACTACCAGTTGATCTTTCTGTTTACTTTCGAGTCTGCCAACATGGTAGCCAAAGCAAAGCAGAAAATTGGTAGTAAGACGACACGGAAACTGCGCTTTGGGTATTCTACTCAAAGCTTTGCGGGATACCGCCATTCTGTTTGGACTCCGTCCCGCTAACGCGAATGGAAACAAACAGAATGCTATCGCTGCATAGTTGAACAGTGATGTTCAGCAGTGTTCAGCGTAAATGTATCAGTAGGTGGATCTAAGCTTACGAGGATCTTTGCGGTTTTTGAACAAGGACGGGTACCTTGCTGGGCAGAATAGCATATCCTTCCCAGGCAGACCCCACCTGATGTTTGCCCAGGGATCCCCCAGCCATCAAGTGGGATTTAGCGGCCTATTTTTTGCAGGGCTCTTTCCACCTGTACTACATGGCGGTTCAGTCCCAAGTTTTCCGCTGGGATCCCCAGGGCCAGGCCCACCAATTGTGGCAAATGCAGGATCGGGATCCCCAGCTTGCGCCCGATCACCTGTTCCACCTCCGGCTGCCGAGAGTCCAAGTTGAGGTGACATAGAGGACAGGGGGTAACCAAACAATCCGCTCCCGCCTCTATGGCCTCCAGAAGATGCCGGCCTGCCATCAAGAAAGACTGCTGCGGGGCGTAGCTGGAAATGGGCCAACCGCAACACTGGGTGCGCCCGCGATACCAAACGGGGGTGGCCCCCAAACGCTCGAAGAGATCCTCCATCAAATGGGGATCCCGCGCCACATCGAAGCGGGAGATGTCGTAGGCCCGCAACAGATAACACCCGTAGAAGGCAGCGCAGCGCAGTCCCAGGAGAGGCCGCTTGACCTGTTGGGCCAATCGCTCCAGGCCGTAGTCATGAACCAGCACCCACAGCAAATGGCGCACATCGCCTGTGCCCTGGTAACGGCTCTCACAGCCCCCTTTCTGGCACAGGGCTTGCACCTGGTGAAAGTACTCTGGATTCGCGGTTTTCGCAGCTTTTAACTTTTCATTCACGCGGCCCAGCACTCCCTGACAGGTGCTGCAGTGGGTAAGCATCGGCAGCCCCAGCGCTTCCGCCAAAGCCAGGTTGCGGGCATTCACCGTATCTTCCAGCAGCTCCGATTCTTCTTTGAAGGTGCCCGAACCACAGCAGGAAGCGGCTTCCAGCTCCACCAGTTCAATGCCCAGATGCCGCGCAATCTGGTCGGTGGAGTCATACAGCTCACGACAGGCCCCCTGGGCCACACAGCCGGGGTAGTAGGCGTAGCGCAAAGGTGAAGGAACAACCGCGGTCATGAGAAGACGTGAGAAGAAGAAGAGAATTGGGTTTGCGATCTCAACGGTAATAACAATCCATGGATCCATTGCCCACACAGCAGAGCACTGGCCTGCCTGCAGAGCGGGAACCCAGAGCCTAAGATCCTACACCCATGCGCTGCCGCAGCACATCCGTTGCTGCCCAGGACAGGGAGTTTGTCAAAGCTTCCCTATTTATCTGCCCCTATTTTGAAACCATTCGGAGCCGATACCCTATTTTTCTCCCTGCCTAGTGCCTCCCTAGCCGATGTCGGGTAGATTTGGCGGTAGCCATCGCTGAGGAATCGGTCAACGCCTTATGAACAGCCCGATCCAGGATTGTGAGCCCCCCGTTTCACCTCGCTCTAAGCAGGGCAGTCTGGGTTGGAGCCTTCCTCTAAAAGGTTGGGGATTTGGCTTGTTTTTCGGATCCCTGGTTTGGGCAGGATGGGCAAGTCAACTCCAGCTATGGGCCCAGCCGGTCGAACAGCAACCCCAGGAGGAAGTCTTAGTGCCGGGGCGCAATCTCGATCCTGGGGCGCAAATCCGGGTGCGTAACGAGCTGGTCAAGATCTGTGGGGACTATCGTTGCGAAGATTACCGCTTTTCGGTGCGGGTACCGATCAGCCCTGAAGACACTCTGGAAACTCTGCTGGGGCGGCTGGATACGGAGATGCTGCGGGAGGTGGATCGGGTGTTTCAAACTCGGCCCGATCTGAATCGGGTCATTGTCGATGGCTACGTCTTCTCGGGTACTCCCGCTTTTGTCAGCCGGGAAGTGCTGCTGCAAACAATGTTTGTGCCTCGTCACCGTTGGGAAGTGGGGCGCTTTGGGCCAGAGCAAGATGGGATTTTCTATGCCGAGCTGTTGAGACAGGTGACGCCCTTTCTAACTCCATCCCCAACCCCCACGCCTACACCTGGGCCTGTGCCTGGAGAAGCTGTGCCCCCTCTGCCCCCGCCTCCTGGGGAAACTCCTCCCATAGAGGCAACGCCTACCCCTCAAGAAACCCCAGCCCCTCCGCCTCCGCCCCAAGGGGATGTGATCCAGCGGCAGCCGATTCAGCCTTGATGGGTTTGTTGGGTAGCTGAGTCTGGGTTGTGAGGGATCCTCAGGATCCCTTGTTTTGTGACCAGGCCGGTACCCTCCCAGTTGCCGTGGGGTTGAGTCCTGAGCCGAGGTGATCTAGGCTTCAAAAGTGGAGGGATCCCTCCAATTCATTGCTTGACTGGTGTGTGGCGGCATGGCAGGACACAGCAAGTGGGCCAACATTAAACGGCAAAAGGCCCGTGTAGATGCCAAAAAGGGCAGCCTCTTTACCAAACTCTCGCGGGCCATCATCGTGGCAGCTCGCAACGGCTTGCCAGATCCGGATGGGAATTTTCAGTTGCGGGCGGCAGTGGAGAAAGCCAAAGCAGCGGGGATGCCCAGCGAAAACATTGAACGAGCCATTGCCAAGGGAGCCGGCAACTGGAGCGACGACAGCCCCCTGGAAGAAGTTCGCTACGAGGGCTACGGCCCCGGTGGGGTGGCTGTGTTGATCGAGGCCATGACCGACAACCGCAACCGCACGGCTGCCGAGGTGCGAGAAGCCTTCAGCAAAACCGGCGGCAGCTTGGGAGAAGCCGGCTGCGTGAGCTGGCTGTTCCGGCAAAAAGGGGTGATCAGCCTGGAGGAGGTGTTGGATCCCGAAGCTCTGTTGCTGGCGGTGGCGGAAGCGGGAGGAGACGACTTCAAGGTGGAAGGCACAGGAGCAGAGGTGTACTGCGACTACTCTTTGCTGGAGCAGGTGGCCACCTACCTGAAAAAAGAAGGCTACCAGGTGCAAGAGGCGGCCATCCGCTGGATCCCATCCACTGAGGTGCATGTGGAGGATCCCGATACGGCCAAGTCAGTGCTTGCCCTGATGGAGCGTCTCGACAACCTAGACGATGTGCAGAATGTCTACGCCAATTTCGAGATCGACGAGGCGGTGATGGAAAGCCTGGCCTGAGAACAGGCTGCCATCATCTTCCGAGAAAGGGAAACCTTCAACAGAAGCATCCGTCAGCGGAGCTTAACGGCGGTGCCGGCGGCGGTAACGAGGATCATTGTCGTGCTCATGTTGGTATGAATGCTAACGCCTAGGATGCCATTTGCTCCCAAACGTTTGGCTCGCTGCTCCAACTCTTCCAAAACCTTTTTCTGGGCATTCTCGAAAACTTCTTCATAGGTTCTTGTGCGTCCCCCGATGATGTTGCGGAGGGTAGCAAGGAAGTCCCGTAGAACATTGGTGCCATAAACTACCTCGGCGGTAACAATGCCCAAGTAACGCTCAACCTCTCTACCTTGGAGCACGTCTGTAGTGGTCAGCAGCATGGCTTGCTTCCTGGGTCAACACCCACCAAGATAGTCGGGATCCTCAACCTTTGGAATCGGGTTCTTGCCCTGTGTTTTCAGCAGAGTGGCGATATGTCGAAGGGCGACCAATCCCTACAGATAACCGTTCCACAACGCATAGTCATTTATCTCACCGTTGAGGTGAAACAAACGACCGGTTGCTTCCTGCTAAGGCCTCCGGCCCGCTAGCGCGATCAGTTGAAATAGATGGTAATAAAAACCACGACTGCTATCAGCCCTTGCCGCGTGGTAGGGCGCTCAAGGGGATCCCTGGCCAAGACCGGCGGCTGATACAATAGCTGCCCAGGGATCCAAACCAAAGATCTCTAGATCTCTGCTTTTCCAACAGGATTTCCCCACAAGCCCGATGGCAGGCCCGATCCGAGTGGTGGGTAGCTTGAACATGGATTTGGTGGTGCAGGTGCCCCATCATCCCGGCCCTGGGGAAACGGTGCTGGGATCCGACTACGCCACCTACCCTGGCGGTAAGGGAGCCAACCAAGCGGTGGCAGCGGCGCGGGCGGGAGCCCAGGTGGAAATGTGGGGAGCGGTGGGATCCGATGAGTTTGGGCGTCTGCTCCAAGAGAACCTGGAGCACAACGGCGTCGATACCCACCACCTGCGGGAGCTGGAAGGGCCCAGCGGCATCGCTCTGATCACTGTGGATCCAGCAGGGCAAAACCGGATTGTGGTCAGCCCCGGCGCTAACGGTCGCTACACCCCCGCCCAGCTGCCTCCTTGGACGCCGGCAGCGATGGTTCTGCTGCAACTGGAAATCCCCCTGGCCACGGTGCAGGCGGTGGCAGAGCAAGCCTTTGCCCAAGGGATCCCGATTTTGCTCAATCCCGCCCCCATCGCGCCATTGCCGGGATCCCTGTTGCGCCAGGTTCGCTACTTGGTGCTCAACGAAACCGAAGCGGCTGCCCTTGCCCAATCCCCTGTGGAGACGCCGGAACAAGCCCAAAAGGTGGCTCAAGAACTGCAGAAACACGGGATCCCAACCGTTATCCTCACCTTGGGAGGGGCAGGGCTGGTCTGGGCAGATGGGGAAGAAAGTGGCCATTGGCCAGCTCATCCTGTGGAAGTGGTGGATACCACCGCTGCCGGAGATGGGTTTTGTGGGGCCTTAGCTGCTTGTTTGGCTGCCGGGGGATCCCTGAGGGAAGCCCTGCGTTTTGCCAATGCCGCCGCTGCTTTGGCCGTAACCCGTGCGGGAGCCCAACCCAGCTTGCCCCAGCGCTCTGAGATCGAGGCATTTTTGGCCTCTGCCGTAGAAACAGCATAGACTGCTGCTTATCAAAAGTTTTCGACGTCTGCGGTGGAGAAGTTCATTGGCCGTTTGCGTGAGCGCTATGGGGAAACCGCAACCTCCACAGGACAGAGCGGGGCCAAATCCTTTTTCCGAGCTGCTACTCATAGCCGGCGGAGGGGATCCCTTGCTCCATTGAGTACTGCTCAATAGTGCCTTATCTTCCCTTGTGGGTGTCTTTAGAGTTAGGTAGTGAAAAGAAAGTATTCGGTAATTCTGATAAAGGCCCGTGAGTACCCTCCTTGCTGAAGATGACGCTCTCTACCGTCAGCATGTTCATAGCCTGCTAACACAACATTTGCCTGAGTTCGGCCCGGTGTATATAGCCTCGAATGGTAGAGAGGCGTTGGAACTTTACCGTCAGCACCACCCCAACTTTGTGTTGATGGACATTCGCATGCCTGAGATGACCGGGATCGAGGTAGCACGACAGGTTTGTTCAGAGTGCCCCAGCACGCGCATCATTTTTTGGTCGCATTTTGCCGATGAAGTCTATGTGCGGGAACTGCACAAGATCGTGCCTTCGCAAACCGTCTATGGCTACCTTTTGAAAAATTGCACCGATGAAAAATTGGTCAGCGCTATCCAAGCGGTGGTGCAGGATGAGCAATGCGTGATCGACCGAGAGGTGCGCGGGGTCGATTCCCGTTCACAAAACAAAATTACCGGTCTCAGCGATGCCGAGTACGAAGTGCTGATCGACATTGCCCTTGGCCTCACCGACCAGGCCATTGCTGCACGGCGCTTTTTGTCCCGCCGAGGGGTAACCAACCGTCTGCGCAACCTCTACGACAAAGTTAGAAGTCAGCAACGACCAAATTGAGAGCATGCCTCTAACCCCCAAAACCCTGAACTTTGCTGAATTTACTGAGCTTTAGGCGGTTTGGCAAAAGTCATTGAGAGGGATATAGTAGACCAAGTTTCCCCCTGATCCTTGAGTCCACCGCAACGGTTGCCGGGAAGTGAAGGGGGAAAGCGCTCGGGGGGTATTCCTCAGGGCTTTGCGGGATACCGCCTTCCTGCTCAGAGATAGGCAGGATGCGATCGCTTCTTTCCTGAACCATGTTCAGGAGAGTTCAGCGTGAATGTATCAGCGACGAGTGGGGAACCACTTTCAGCTTGCGGGCCAGAGCCATCCGCCTTGCTTTCAAACGGGGGTTGATCAACGCCCAACTGCTGGATGAGGAGGAAGTGCATTTGGATCACTGGCTCAGCCGCTACCGACTGGATCCGCTGGACTAGAGAGGGGGTGTTCGAGCCGTCATCGCTCTTGGCAAGCACTTGTAGTCAATTCCCTTGCCAGCGACCAAGGAGACTTGGGCTCAATGGGCTGGCCACCCCGCCAAAGAACTGGGATCAAAGCTCCCTCGTACCGCTATGGAGAAGCAAGCCGGCAGTGTGGGGGGTCGCTAGCGGAAAATCATCTCGGCAACCGCCTCAAAGCCGGCATCCAACAGCCGATCCAAGACCGACTGGGCCTGGCTGCGACTGTCGTACAGGCCCGCCTGCAACACTGTTCTGCCGTTGAAAACCGTTTCCACCGCCTCGGGGATGAGCTGCCGCAATCGGTTCAAGTCATCGCTGCTCTTGGGGGTCACCAACACGCGAAATTGAGTTGCCGTTCGCGTTGGCGAAACGGAGTCGTTACCCACAGCAGCCACAGGGGGGGTAACTGGAGTTGTAGTAGGAGCAGAGGGAGTAGTTGGGATCCCCGTGGACGGGCGACGGGCCGGCGGAGGCAGGAGGGTGGTGATATCTGTGAGGGGAGCCGAGGGTGGCCTGGGAACAGGGTCAGCCGGCTGGGCAGGTGTGGTAGAGCCATCGGGGGTGAAGGGGACGGCAACAAACTGCTCCCCCGGAGGTTGGGGCTGGGGAGTTGCCTGAGGGCTGGAGGGATCTGGCAAGATGCGCCCTCCGGATCCTTGGGGCGGAGAGGGGGGAACCGGGGCAGTAGACTGGGGCACCGTTAAAACCGGCAAGGTGGAGGGGGTCTCAGCGGCTGGCCGGGGATCCCTGGGAGTAGCCGGCTGGGACGGGGCACTGGGCAGAGCCAAAGTGCCAGGGGCAATGGGGCGGGGAGCGCTGTCGGGAAGGGCGGCAACGGTGGTTTGACCGGACAGATCCAGATCCCCTTTGACCTGGCCCCGCAGTTGGTTGCCGTTGGCATTGATGCGCAGGCCGCGGGTGGCGTTGTTGATATCGTATTGGCCGTTGCCCTCAAAGATGTTGTTGCCGGGATCCGTGGCCGTGCCCAAATCCGGCTGGGCAGTGGTGATGGCGGTGAGGCCGGTCTCCAAGTTCTGGGCGATGAGATTGTTGCGCAGGATGGGCCTGGAGCTGCCCCCGACGATCACGCCGGTACGGTTCTGCAGGATGCGGTTGTTGCGCACAATAGGCGCCGAGCGCTGGTCGATGGTGAGGCCAAAGCCGGTTTCTTGGAACAGGTTATTGATGATGGTGGGCTGGGAGGTGCCCAAGACGGAAATGCCGTTGGCCCCGTTTTTATAGAAGCGGTTGCCCTCTACCCAGGGATTGGCAGCGCCGGCAATGAAGATTCCATCGTGGATGCTGCCCACAAAGCTGTTGTTGAGAATGCGCGGGGAGGCCGATTCGACCCAGAGGGCATAGCCGCGCCGCCCCTGGTTGCGCAGGGTAATTCCTCGCACTTCTGCGCCGGTCTCTGCCAGCAGAGCAACATTTTGTCGGCCTAGGGTCGGGCTCATGTAGGTACCGCCGCCGGTGATGAGATAGCCCTCTCCCAAGGTGGACTCGTCCCCACGCAAGGTGAGGCCGGCTTTCAGACGGATGGGGAAGGTTTCGCCGCTCTCCTCGCTATACACCCCGGGAAAAAGCTGAATGACGCTGCCAGCCTCAGCCCGCTGAATGGCATAAGTAATCGTCTTGAAGGGGTTATTGCGGGATCCATCCCCACGGGTATCGCTGCCGTTGGCCGCATCCACAAAAATAGCCGGGCGATTGTCCGGGAGAGGAGGAGCTTGAGGCAGGGTCTGCTCGCCGGTAATGCCGGTGTCCAGGGAAGTTTGCGCCCAGCCGGGATCCAACTTTGCTGTCAGCAGTAAGGTGGTGCCAAGCATCAGAGAGGTTGCCAGCCGCGTCAGCATTGCAGAACGATGGCGCTGCGCCCGCAGGCCGGGCAGGACTGCTGTAGATTGGTGTTCGCCGGATTTCTGCAGACCAATAGGCAGTAAGGACAATAAGGAAGAGATCATGGTGGTTATCCTCACACCAGGCTGGGCTAGAGAAGAAAGGCCGAGGTTATCCTACCAAACTGAGTAGGCGGGATCCTGCCCTATCCGCCAACTCCAAATACGGACTAACGCAGGCTTTTTTTGCAAGTCTAACACTAGCCCTAGAGTAACCTCCCTGCTTGCGCCATGACCTACAAAACCCTTGCCCCCGAACATCTGCCCCAAGAGCCGTCGCTGCTTGAATCCGGGATCCTGCTGTCTCCGGTCTCACCGTGGCAACCCCTGATTCATCTGCTGCTGTTGGGGATCCCGGCCTTCTTGCTGCTCTTGGGAAAGCTGATGGCTCAGCCGGTCTTGGGCTGGGGGGCGGTGCTGGCTTGGCTGGGCCTGGCGGGCTGGTGGGGGCGATCGCTTTGGGCTCAGATCGGACGCCGTCTTTGGCAGTGGCTGACCACTTGGCCTCAATTGGCCTGGGCGGGAGTGGCCCTCAGCTTGGCCCTGATGGGAGGGATTGCCGGGAGCGGGCTGTTTTCTGCCTTGGGATCCCTGAGTTGGGAAGCAATTGGGGCTTTGGGAGAAGTGTTTGGGGCCACAGGCCAGATCTTGATCGCCATCCTGGCTGCCTACATTGCCTGGCGGCAGTACATTATCTCCCGCGATCTCACCATTCAGCAGAATATCATCACCCAGCAGCAGACCATCGACGCCTACTTTGAAGGCATTTCCAACCTGGTCTTGTCTCCCGATGGGCAGTTGGACGATTGGCCCCTGGAGCGGGCCATTGCTGCCGGGCGCACGGCTGCTTTGTTGAACGGGGTGGATCGCTTCGGCAAAGCCAAGATCCTGCGCTTTCTCTCCACCGCTAACCTGCTCAGCCCTCTGCGGCGAGACGAACACCTGGGCCGACCTATCCTGGATGGCAAGGGGGGCTACCAGCGGGATCGCGTGAACGGCATCCGAGTGGTCAACCTGGGCACGATGCTGGAGGGAGCCGACCTGCATGGCACCCTGTTGCGGGCGGTGGATTTCAGCGAAGCCAGCCTGGAGCGGGCCAACCTGAGCGGCTGCGATCTCAGCCACACCAATCTGTGCGGAGCTAACTTGCGGAATGCCGACCTGCGCGGGGCCGATCTCTACCGCGCTTTGCTGTTTGTGGGATCCCCTCAGACAGCTTCCCCTGCTCAGCCAGGGCAAAAGCCCGATTTCAAGACCGGGGCCTACACCGGAGCTATCGTGGCAGGGGCAGATTTCCGCCAGGCTCGCCGCCTTTCCCCCGAACAGCGGGCCTACCTGGTCACCTGGGGTGCCGAGCTGGATCCCGCGTCCGAACCTCCCCTCAACTCTCCTCAGCCGCGTTTGGATCCTGCCGACAAAACGGAGTCGTTTCCCCCACCTGCCCCAAGCCCTTGAGCGAGAATAAATCGATAAGCCTGGTTCAGGGCTTTTGCTGCCGATTCTTCGGCTATTGCAACTCGCCTCTCCCTTGGGGATGAGGGCGATCCCCTTCGATTCTCAAACATGGCACGGTTGCTCACCAAGTTCTGGCTGCTGGAGCGCTATCTATTTGGGCAGATGCTCACCCCAGTGCTGACCGGTGTTGCGGGGGGAACCCTGCTGCTGCTGGTGGGCCGACTGTTTACCCTGGCCGAGCGGCTGGTCGAGGGATCCGTCCCCCCCCTGACGGTGTTGCGTCTTTTGGTTTTGGATCTGCCGGAGATGGTGGTGCTGGGCATGCCCATTGCCGCCTTCTTTGCCACCATGCTCACCTTGGGCAAGCTGAGCGGCAACAGTGAGATCACCGCTATGCGGGCAGCCGGGATCCCGTTTAGCCGGATTTTCCGGCCCCTGCTGCTGGCGGGGTTGGCCATGAGCTTGAGCGCTTTTTTCATTAGCAACGTGCTGCTGCCGGCCAGTAAACAGCAAATCCGCCAGATCGATCAGCAAGCTTTGCTGGCCCAGGCCACCACCCCGGTGCAATACGATGTCTTTTTCAAAACCGAAGACAACCTCTGGTTCTTCATCCGCCAAGTGGATCCCCGGTTAAATACGATGCAAGATGTTACGATTTTGCGGGTGGATCCCTTGCCGGGGGGCAAATACCAGTTGGCGGAAGTGACCTTGGCCGCTCAGGCAGTGTGGAACGGACTGGAGTGGAGCCTGAGCGAAGGGGCAACCCACCTTTACGGCCCCACGGGTCTCAGCATTGCCGAGCAAACGTTTCATCGCAAGCCGCTGCAAGTTTCCCAGGATCTGGCTACCCTAATGCAGCCGCCGGTTCCCCCCAGCGAGTTGAGCTTGCCGGAGCTGGCAGAGCGGATTTCCCGCCTGGCCCGCTCCAATCTCAATACTCAGGCTCTGCGCACCGAGTTCCACATGCGCTTCTCCCTGCCCTTGGCCAGCTTTTTTGCCGTGCTGATTTCGCTACCCCTGGGATCCACCACCGCGCGGCGGGTGGGACGCTACGGGGGCGTCGTCTTCGGGATCCTGTTGGTGTTTGGCTACTACGTGGTTCTGAGCGTGTCTCGCAGCTTGGGAGAAGTGGGAGCCCTTCCCCCTTGGGCGGCAGCCTGGAGCTTCAACATCTTGTTCGGCGGCATCGGACTGGTGCTGCTGGCCCGTTTCCTGCGCTAGGGATCCACCCTAGAATCCGCCAGTCTCAGTTCTCAAGGATGTCTCGAAGAAGGCAGGGATCAACTTTCCTTTCTCTCTCCTCTCGCCTCGCGTAGCTCAGGTTTCCGTCCCCTTGCGGGGAAAAGGTAGGGATCAACTGAACAAGCAACCAACCTACGTCGAAATCTGGCGGAACCCGTTTCCGTCCCCTTGCGGGGAAAAGGTAGGGATCAACGAAGTGGATAACGACTGGGGGTTCCGCTCCTTCTACCAGGAGTGTTTCCGTCCCCTTGCGGGGAAAAGGTAGGGATCAACCACCGTTCAATAGTCCGTCTTGCGGACTATCTGGACCCCAGGTTTCCGTCCCCTTGCGGGGAAAAGGTAGGGATCAACATACTTAGTTGCTTTTCCTCCCTGTTTAAGGG
Source organism: Thermostichus sp. MS-CIW-41 (assembly GCF_054058915.1). Lineage (NCBI taxonomy): Bacteria > Bacillati > Cyanobacteriota > Cyanophyceae > Thermostichales > Thermostichaceae > Thermostichus > Thermostichus sp. MS-CIW-41. The sequence goes on along the minus strand of NZ_JBSSBO010000022.1, from coordinate 20,762 downwards.
TGTAAGTTTCCGTCCCCTTGCGGGGAAAAGGTAGGGATCAACCCAAGCGTCGCTTTGTTTGGACCCCCGATGAGCTGCTCGAGTTTCCGTCCCCTTGCGGGGAAAAGGTAGGGATCAACCGGGCAACGTCGCGAATATATTCGCAACGAGAAGCCCTCAGGAGTTTCCGTCCCCTTGCGGGGAAAAGGTAGGGATCAACAACTAAGCTACTAAACATTGATAACAATGAGGAAAAGTTTCCGTCCCCTTGCGGGGAAAAGGTAGGGATCAACGAGGATTGGTGCCTCGATTACTCAGATAAATATCCCTTGAGGTTTCCGTCCCCTTGCGGGGAAAAGGTAGGGATCAACGATTCGCCCGAGAAAGTTTCCCGGAGCATCGGGAAAGTTTCCGTCCCCTTGCGGGGAAAAGGTAGGGATCAACGCGCGTAGCGCGGGGGATGTAGCGTCAGCCATACGCAAGTTTCCGTCCCCTTGCGGGGAAAAGGTAGGGATCAACCCTACCCCCGGAAAAGCTTGAATCCATGCAGTTTTCAAGGTGCGTTCGCGAGGGAGTACGGAGACTTCGTGACATAGATGTTAACATTGCTCTTGGGGATAAGCGCAAGCAAGAAAATTGGGCTTTCTGAGGCTGTTATGTCTTGTTTTCGTGCCAATCATGGCAAGAGATCTAGGTTTGCCCTTGAAATCTTGAGCTAACAAAATTAGCCTGGCGATTGCTTGCCCCGACAGATCGCGCACAAAACTTTACAATTTTCGCTCTCCTGCTCAGGCCAGGGATCCCATCGGGGAGAGAGTCTGTCTAGACTGGAAAGCAGCCCTACGGGGATCCCTATGCGAATTGGCGTGCCCAAAGAGATCAAAGAGCAAGAGTTCCGTGTCGGGCTGACACCGGCGGCGGTGCGGGCCTTAACCGAACAGGGGCATCAGGTGTGGGTGGAAACCCAAGCAGGCCAGGGGGCGGGCTTCACGGATGAGGACTACCAAAAAGCGGGGGCCAAACTGGCCGCCACCCCTGAGGAGATCTACCAGCAGCAGTTGGTGGTGAAGGTCAAGGAGCCTCTGCCGGCTGAGTATTCTCTGCTCCATCCCGACCTCATCCTGTTTACCTATTTGCACTTGGCCGCCAGCCGCGAGCTGACCCAGGCGCTGCTGCAGTCGGGAGCCACCTGCCTCGCCTATGAAACGGTGGAATGGGCGGATGGATCCCTGCCTTTGTTGGCGCCCATGAGCATGATTGCCGGGCGGCTCTCGGTGCAGTTTGGCGCCCATTACCTCACCCGACAACAGGGGGGGCGAGGCGTGTTGCTGGGTGGGATCCCAGGGGTATCGCCGGGACGGGTGGTGATCTTGGGCGGAGGCACGGTGGGCACTGAGGCGGCCAAAATGGCCGTAGGCTTGGGGGCACGGGTGCAGATTTTGGACATTAACCTGCAGCGGCTGAACGAGCTGGAGCTGATTTTTGGCTCGCGGGTAGAGCTGCTCTACAGCACGGCCCAAAGCGTGGAAGAGTGTGTTCGCGAGGCCGACCTGCTGGTGGGGGCAGTGTTGGTGCCGGGAAGGCGGGCGCCGGTCTTGGTGGGAGAAGAGTTGGTGGCCCAAATGCGTCCTCGCTCCCTCATTGTGGATGTGGCGGTGGATCAGGGGGGGTGCATTGCTACCACGCGGGTTACCACCCATGCCCAGCCGGTTTACCAAGCCCACGGGGTGTTGCACTACGGCGTTCCCAACATGCCGGGGGCTGTCCCCTGGACTTCGACCCAAGCGCTGGTCAACGCCACACTCCCCTACATCCTCAAGCTGGCCAATCTCGGCTTGCCCGCTGCTTTGGAACAAGACTCGGCCTTGGCCAAAGGGCTCAACATCAGGGCAGGAAAGATCGTCCACCCGGCAGTGCGGGCCACTTTTCCAGATTTGGGCTAGCTTGTTCAGGCATCGGTGGGATCCCCTGGAGCAGATGCTACTGTCGCCAGGACAGGACATAGCGCTCCAAAGCCGCGAAAAAGGTGTAGAGCAAGACACCCATGAGGCCGAGGGCAGCCAAACCCGCAAAGGCCAAAGGCACATCAAAAGAAGAGCTGGCCGACACGATCAGGTAGCCCAGCCCCTGGTTGGAAGCCACCGTCTCCGAGATCACCGAGCCGACAAAAGCAAAGGAGATGGCCACTTTCAACGAGGCAAACAGGTAGGGCATGCTGTGGGGTAGCCCCACCTTGGTGAAAATCTCCCAAGAGCTGGCCCCCAACGAGCGCAGCACATCCCGCATTTCGGCTTCCACCGTCTCCAGCCCCACCGCCACATTGACTGCAATGGGGAAAAAAGCCAGCAAAAAGGCCGTGATCACCGCCGGGATCAGGCCCAAGCCAAACCAAATCGCCAGCAGCGGCACCAAAGCCACCTTCGGGATGGTGTTAAACCCCACCAGCAGCGGGTACAAACACAGATGGGCCAGGCGGGAGCTGCCGATGATCGATCCCAGCAATATCCCCCCCACCAAAGCCAGCGCAAAGGCCAGCAGCGTCGAAGTGAGGGTGGTTAGGGAGTGACGCAGAATCACCGGGCTCCACTGGTTCATGGCTGCGAGGATCTGGGTGGGCGCCGGCAGAATGAAGCGAGGAACGTTGAACAGCCCCACCCCCACCTGCCAGAGCACAAGGGTCAAAACGATGGTGACAGCGGGCAAGACCACAGAAGCCGTTTGGGTCTGCAAAAATCGGTCAAATGATTTTTTCATGGGATCCCTCGGCAGAGATGCGCGGTAACCTGTCCAGCAAACCTTTCCAGATTTTTTGGATCCAGATTTTTTGGATCAAGGGCTCTTTGGCCTAATAGCTGCGCCGAATGTGCTGGCGCACTTCCGAGACCAAGCGGTGAAACTCGTCCGTCAGGCAGATCTCCAGCGGGCGTGGACGGGGCAGATCCACTTTGAGGGAAAAGATGATCTCGCTCGGTCGTGGCCCCATCACATAAATGGTATCGGAGAGGAAAACCGCCTCCCGCAAATCGTGAGTGATCAAAATGGCGGTGCAGCCGGTGCGCAGCCACAGCCGCTGCAACATTTCCCACATATCCTCGCGGGTAAAGGCATCCAAAGCGGCAAAAGGTTCGTCCAACAACAACAGCTCCGGCTGATGGATCAAAGCGCGGCACAGGGAAGCCCGCTGCCGCATTCCCCCAGAAAGCTGCCAAGGATAGGCTTTCTGAAAACCCTCCAAGCCTACGGTGGCCAGCAGCTCCAGCGCCGACTTCTCGTGCTGGGCCAGGTTTTGCTTGAAGGTGCGCTTGTAGGGCTCTACCACCTCCAACGGCAGCAACACGTTCTCCAGGGTTGTGCGCCAGGGCAGCAGCACCGGGTTTTGAAAGGCCATGCCCACACTCTTCAGGGGGCCGGCGATGGGCTGCAACTGAAAGTAGAGGGTGCCGCCATGGTCAGTGTTCAGGCCGGCCATCATCTTCAAAAGAGAAGTCTTGCCACAGCCGCTCGGCCCAACAATGGAGACAAACTCCGAGTGGGCAACAGAAAAGCTGACGTCGCGGATGATCGTGACCGGGGATCCCTTGGTGGGGTACTGCAGCGAGACGTGGCGCAACTCCAGAACGGGCTTGCCCGAAACAGCGGGGGAAGATAACCCACTTTGAACTACCCTCTGCGACTCCAACATTGACTCAACTCCAATGATTTTCATAGTGGCCCAAGTGAGGGCTGATCCCCCTGATCTAGACAGATGATGGCGGGAGCAATGAGGGTTGCAGGCCGGTTTATCTCGATTGGTATGGCCAACCCCATCCCCACTACATCAGAGAGAGGGGCAGCCAGCTGTGTTGCCAGATACTTTGTGGGCCGGTGAGGTCCCCCCATGTTCAGCTTCAGGAGATGTGGGATCCCCGAGGGCCCGGTCATCGAAGACAGTAAACTACCCGACACCCCTGCTATGCGCAGGGTGCGGGCTTTATCCCAATCCCTAGCGGCCCCAGAGGACAGCTAAGTTTCGGAATTTCAGGCGAGTTTACAGTCGCCCCAAGGAGAGAGATTACTTGAGCAGCGTTATGGTCAGCATCCCCTTCCCACCCGCAGTGTCCACACTTGAACGACTTACCATTGCGGTAGGACTTACCCCGCTCAGGGTGGATGTGCAGGCATTTATGACAGATCTGGCTGGTGTAGGCAGGCGGCACCAGCACCACAGGTACTCCAGCGATGGCAGCCTTGTAGGCCACAAACATCCTGAGCTGGTAGAACGCCCAGTTGTTAGTCCTGCGCCGCTCAGTCTTGCTGCGAGGCTTCTGATTCAGGCGCTCTCGAATGCCTGTCAAGTCTTCAAAAGCCAGTGCCGCACCAATAGCTTGGGCATCCCTGACCAAGGTTTTGCTGATGTTATGGTTCAGCCATGTCTGGTAGCGCCGTTCTCTCCCAGAGAGCCTTCTCAGCAGCCTCCTAGAGCTGCGAGTGCGTTTGGATTGAACCTTGGCGCGTACACGGCTGAACCGGTCACGGACGGCCTGGATGTGCTCTCCACTCCAAGAGCGTCCGTTGCTAGCGGTGGCGATATCTCGCCTGCCCAAGTCAACTCCGATTACCTTTGGAGTTTTGCCGGTTGGGGGAGTGTCCAGCTCAATAGCGATGTTGATGTAGTAGTCCCCTTGCTTGGTCTTGGACAGGGTTGCACTTGTTGGCTCCTGGCCTCGCAGAAGCGCTATCTGGTAGCCGCCAATCTTGAGCTTGAGCCAAACCCGTCCGCTCATCAGGGTCACGCCCACGGCCTGGTCGGACTCTCGGTACTTAAAAGTACGAGCGTCCAAAGTCAGACTGGTGGGGCGGAACTTGTGGACTTGCTTCACCGCTTTGGCGTTGCTAATCACACGGCGGAGCGCTTGACAGACGTGATTAGCCTTCAGCCCCGTAGCCGCTCTTACCGGTCGATAGACCAAGTGGTGCAGTTTGGCGGTATTCCAGCACTTCTCGCGCTTGGCGGTATCCAAGATCTGGTTACAAGCGTCAGCAAATCTCTGCAAGGTGCGGTCAATCTCTTGACGCAACTCTACAGGGACTATCAGCTTGCAACGTACCGATATAGTCTGGCTCATGGGCCTATCGTAGCTCATCCAGACTTTGACCAGCAAACCTATATAGAGGAGGACTTTCCTCCCGACACCAAGCCTGCGGCTATGGTGCGGGCCTCCAGCCCGAAAATTCGGTGACTGTCTATCAAGTAAAGCCCCGCCTACTGATGTTCGAAGACGTTACTGAAGCCCAACAGATCCAGCTCTACCAAAGTAGGCAAATGTTGGAAACACTGCTGCGCCAACTCCCAGCGTTCTTCCCGCCGTAACATCTCCGCCAACTTGTGGCGCACCGGGATCAAATAGCGAACATCGTTGGCGGCATATTCCAGCTGTTCGGCGGATAGCGCGTGGACGGCCCCCCAGTCGGAGCTTTGGGCAGCTTTGTTGAGTTCGACCCCGCACAGCTCGCTCACCACATCTTTGAGGCTGTGTTTGCTGGTGTAGGTGCGGGCCAGTTTGCTGGCAATTTTGGTGCAAAAGACGGGCCACGCCCGGATCCCCAGGTGATAGCGCAGCATCGCCAGGTCAAAGCGGGCGTAGTGGAAAATCTTTTCAATGTTGGGATCCGTCAGCAGCCCCGCCAAAAAGGGGGCCTGCTTTACCCCGCGGCTCAGCCGCAACAGCACCACCTCACCGGCGGAGTTGGCGATTTGCACCACGCAAAGCCTGTCCCGCTGCGGGATCAGCCCCATCGTCTCCGTATCCACGGCCAAGTGGGGTTCCCCGGCCAGGGCCTTTGCCATTGCAGGGGTGAGATCTTCGTCGCAGAGCTGGAAAGGTTGCAGGCCCACTCAGGATCTCTCAAAAGGGTGTTTTGGCTGCATAACCAAGCGGCGAAGGCCAGGCAACTACCAGCTAGACTTGACCACACCTGGCAATAAGCCTCTGTGGGCCATTTCCCGCAGGCTGTTGCGGCACAGGCCGAAATCGCGGAAGTAACCCCGGGGACGCCCGGTTTTCCAGCAGCGGTTGCGCAGGCGTGTGGGCGAGCTGGCCCGAGGGAGTTTTTGCAGTTGGGCGTGCAGCTCCATGCGGGTGGCCTGGTCGATGTTGGGATCGGCCATGGCCGCTTTCAGTTGTTGGCGCTTCTCCCGATACTTCTCGACCAAGCGTTGGCGCTTCTTCTCCCGCTCGATCATGCTCTTTTTAGCCACGGCTCACTGTTTCCCCAGATTTTTCAGCTTTACTAGAATAACGGGGAGCAGCGGCCCCAAGCAAGGGGATCCCAGGCCCGCCCACGGCCATCCTCGCCAATGTTCATCCCTCTTTTCCGCTCTCCGTAGGATCCCTGAGGCCAGCCCCTCGGCTTGGGGGCAACCTACCTCTATAGGCGAGGTTGGTGTTGGGTGATGGCCATTTCCAGAGTGATCCCGTTTATCGCCACCAAGTTTAGGGTTTCCCCAGAGCAGATTGAGGCCACGCGCGTGATTCTCCACAAGCCGCCGGCTCTGTTGGCAGTGCTGAAGTCGGCCTCTCCACTGCCCAAAGAGGTTTTGCAGGATCCCAGTTTGGCCTATATCTATCCTGCCGCCTTCATTCAATGGTCGAAGTGCATGCATGGCTTGGCGGATTGGGACACTGGGCCGGCACTGAGCTACGCCGATTATGTGGCGCAACTGAAGCTGGCCTTCATGCCGACGGATATTGCCCTGAGCGGCCATTAGGGATCCCTTGGGTTGGCCATCCCATTTCGGAAGATGCGCCGGGAAGCCTCGCGGACAAACTCTTTGAGCCAACCGGATTTTTGGGTATTTTGCACCTGGGCTTTGACCACCGCCTGCATCCCCCCTTCTCCCCAGCTTTGGTTGTGCTGGAAATACTCAATGAAGCTCTTGCCGGCAATGCGGGTGAGATAGCCAGCACTGGCTGCCTGAATGGGGGCTGTCGCCAGAAAACCGACGACGCTCACTTCGGCAACGGTGGCCAAGATCCCCGTGGTCAGTTGGATCGCCCCTTCCACCAAGCCCAAGCCCGCTAGGGTTTTGGCCAGAGACAAGGCCAGCTCCCGCCCCTGCTGCAGATCCATCTTGCAGCCGTAAAGGGATCCCAGTTCCACCACCATCTGGGCGTTGATGGCGGCAATGGCCAGCAGATCCACCGCCGGGATGGGGTTGGCAAATACCACCCCTGTAACAATCCACTGAAAGCGATCGATCACTTCCTCGGCTTGGCGGCGCAGTTGGGCTTGGAGAATCCGCTTGGCCTCTTCCCCCAACTGTTGCGATTGCAGCAGGGCATTGTCCAAGGCCAGGGATCCCCCCTCGGCATAGAGCACCGCCTGCACGCGATCCCGCACCGCCGCCACATCCGGCTCCGGTCGCCAGGTTTGGGATCCCACCCGCACAGGGGCTGGAGCAGCGGCAGCTATCAACACATCCTGAGGTGGAATCAGGGGGTAGACCCGCTCCCGCAGGCGTTGCAAGAGGATCTGCCGTTCTTCTGAGGTGTAGCGATCCGCTTTGTTCAGGATCAGCAAGGCCCGCTTGCCCAGGGCGATCAACCGGCGCAAGGGATCCACCTCTGACTGGCGCAGATCCCCATCCACCACCACCAGCAGCAGATCGGCAGCTTGGGCTTGGGCTTGCGCCTCCTGTTCCCGCATCACCCCTGCCGGGCCGATCTCCAAAATGCCGGGGCAATCCAGGATCTGCACCGGCTGCGGGATCCCGGGCAAGTTCCAATCGTAACAAGCTACCGCCTGGGTGGTGCCCAGAGTGGCCCCCACCGCCCCCGCCCGCCGCCCCAGCAGCGCGTTGACCAAAGAAGTCTTGCCCGCCGACCCGGTGCCGAAGACCACCACCTTCAGCTGGGGCTGGGCCAACTGTTGGGCCAGCAGAGCCGACCGCTCCGCCAGCGCTGCCCGCGCCACTTCATCCTGGATTTGCGCTAGCTGCGCCTCCAGTTGAGCCAAGTTCTGTTGCGCCGCTTTCCGCTTTTCCAAAGCCGTCTCCGGCAAGGCAAGGGGTTGGGTAATTTCCCTCCTGCTGGGGGCGGGTTGGCGAAACAGAAACAAGTAGTAGATGGCAGCGGCCAAAAACACCAGCAGCAGCAGCAGCAGCACCCCGATCAACAGCCCCCCCAAAATCGGGTGGTAGCGGGTGGCGTAGTACAGATCGAGAAACGATTGGATCAGCCAGACGATCAGCCCGGTGAACGAGGCCAACAGCGCCAACAGCAGCAGCAAGCGCAGGTAAGGGAGCGACCGCATAGGGATCCAACAAGGCCACAACCGTTCGCGTCAGCGGGACGGAGTCCTTTTGACTCTACCCGCGGCTGAGCCTATCCGGCTACCTAGATGTCGCCTTCTGGCTGCAGGGGCAGGGCTTCTCTATCCGACTCTTCCTTTTCACACCGAGATTCCCCCTCGATGACCTGAATGGCCTGCGGATCCCCGTCAACTTTCACTTGCAGATGGCGCAACTGCCATGCCGAGCCGGCCATGCCCCGCTCCGATTCCACCACCACATCGCCGGTGCGCTGGGCCCCTGTAATCAAAAAGAACAGACACACCCAACCGGCTTCCTCATCTTCCTGAAAGCTCAGCCGCGAGGGCCATCCCGGCTTCAGGGGCTCTCCCAAACGTTCCACCACCACGGCATTTTGTTCGAGCTGCTCCACCGCCAACTGGTAGGTGCGATAGGCACCCGAAGTGCGGATCCCATTCCAGACTAGGATCCCTGCCCCCGCCAGCCCCAGGCCCAACACCGCCAGCAGGCCCAAACAGCCGCAGCCACAGCAGCCCAGAGGGACAGCACAGCCGACTTTTTGTGGAGTTTCTGACACAGCCCATTGCCACCCTAGAATGCCCCCACCCTAACACAAGGCTGTTGCTCATCCTCTATGCCTTCATTGCCGACAAGGTACAGACAAAAAGCCAAGCAACCCTACGCCATTTGTCGGTGACGAACATCGCTTCTCAGTTCCGTATTGCCACAGATATCTGTTACGGCCTCAAACAACAGCTCGAAAAATCATGGGATCAGCACCTCTTTGGCAAGTTCAAGCAACTCACTGTTGAGTCTAATTTTGTACTGCAGTGAGGATGGGATCCCTACGTATCCAATTGTTGGCTCTGCTCCCACTTCGATTAGAAAGGCTTGTGACACAAAGATTTCAAGCTTTTCGCCTACACGGAATCCGGATGGCTCAGAAGGTCAATGGGTATCTGGAAAGCCCTATTTCCGAGCACCGAGAAAGAAGACAAAGTGCGCGCATACCGAATCCGCTATTTGGCGGAGTCAATATCAGAGGGATTTGTCGAGAATAAGAGCAGCAAAAGGTCTCCATCCAATCGCCTAAACCTATGGATGAAGCGACAACCATAACCGTGCAGCAGATCATTCAAACCGCCATGATGACCGGTTTGCTCACCGCTGCTCAGGAACACGAACTTAACGTAAGGCTATTTCGAGAGGAGTGCTCCGAAGCCGACCTCTTCCTGCTGCGCCGTCTGCACCGCTGCCTACGCCAGGGATCCATCCGCCAGATCCCGGCCCTGAACAACACTGTAGCGGTTGGCCGCTTTGGCCCGCCCCTGCGCCTGGTACCGGACAGAGCCGAGACAACTCAGTCCCAGCCGACTGGGTTAAGCCTGGCGAGGGATCCCAAGACTGGGTAGTCAAGCAATTACAAGCAATTAGTGACGAGGGGGCAGAGGTAAGGTCGAGGGTTGGGCAACGGTCAAATCAGGGAAAGGGGGAGCTGAGGTTTTGCTTTCCCCGTCGTGCAGCAACACATATAAAGCAAACACATATAAAGCAAGGGATCACCAACGACGTCAACGGCAAGGCAATCTCGAATGAGCTACGGACTTCTACAGCACTTCCCTTTGCCTCTCTTCATCGCTGGAGCCCTTCCGAGTTCAGCCGCCTAGCTAAGCTTTTGAATAGGATCGATACGGGGATCCAAGATTTTCTGTTGACCGATAGCGGGAAACCTCACCGCAATCGTGACCCGTTCACCACTGCCGAACACATGGGTAATCTGGCCTTGTCCAAATTGGGGATGTTGCAAACGATCTCCAATCGCCCACTGTTCTGAACGGCTTTGGCGGCGATTGGGCCTGGCCTTGGGTGCATCTGAAAGGGACAGTCCACTGCCGTGGGAGAGCTGTCGAGAAACGGCTCCGCGTCCGTCGAATTCGATTATTAACTCTTGGGGCAGTTCACTTAAAAATACCGAAGGAATAGCTGGTTCGCGGTTGCCGTAGAGCATCCTTTCCCTGGCGTGGCTGATATACAACTGCTCACGGGCACGGGTAATGCCCACGTAGCAAAGGCGTCGCTCTTCTTCCAAAGCAGCGGGATCCTCCAAAGCCCGGAAATTGGGAAATAGACCCTGTTCCACCCCCACCAAGAACACAACAGGAAACTCCAAACCTTTGGAAGAGTGCAACGTCATTAGCGAAACTTTCTCAGCGCCTTCCTGAAGGTTGTCCAAGTCGGAAGCCAAAGACACATTGCTCAAAAAAGCCTCAAGGCTGGGATCCTCCTGTTCTTCCTCGAATTGGCGGGCGGCATTGTAAAGTTCCATCACGTTGGCCGCTCTTTCTTCGGCTTCGTCTGTACCCTGTGCCTTGAGATCCTCCAAATAGCCGGAATCCCTTAGCAACCCTTCGATAAGGGTGGCGGCTGAAGTCTGAGAAGCCTGTCGATGCCAATGCTGAATCAACTGAGCAAACTGAATGACAGGCTTAGCCGAACGGCCCGCCAAGCTACTTACAGAGGTTTCGTCGCTGAGAATTTCCCACAAAGGCACGTTGAGAGCCGCCGCCGCTTCGGTCAGCTTGTCCAGAGTAGATTTGCCGATGCCACGGCGCGGCACGTTAATAATTCGCAGCAGGCTAAAGGAGTCGGCAGGGTTGGCCACAACCCGCAAATAGGCCAGGACATCCTTAATTTCTTTGCGGTCGTAAAATCGCAGTCCGCCTACCACGGTGTAAGGGATCCCCCACCGCAGCAAGACCTCTTCAAAAGGACGGGATTGAGCGTTGATGCGGTAGAGAATGGCAAAATCTCCCCAGGAAAAAGCATTGGCATTTTGGCCGTGTAATCGTCGGATGGTATTGACGACAAACTCGGCCTCTGCAATCTCATCATCCGCCTGATGAAGGAAAATCGGACTTCCTTGCTGACGGGTTGGCCTGAGAACTTTATCAATGCGCTCTGTATTTTTCTCGATGAGAGCGTTAGCTGCCTGCAGAATGGTAGCTGTAGAGCGATAGTTCTCCTCCAGCTTGATCATGGTGCGGGTATCATCATCCGGGAGACCATCTCCAAAGGTCTCTTGAAACTCCAGCAAAATGGTAAAATCTGCCCCGCGAAACCGATAGATGCTTTGATCGGCATCTCCCACCACAAAGATCGATCGGTTTCTCCAATCCAACCGAGATCTGCAGGTCTCGCCGTTGGTGGCCAACAGACGAATCAACTCATACTGAGTGCGGTTGGTGTCTTGGTATTCATCCACCAAAATGTGTCGAAATCGTTGGTGCCAGTAAGCCAACACCTGCTCGTTTTGTCGAAAAAGCTGCACTGGTATCCAAATCAAGTTATCAAAGTCCAGAGCATTGTTGGCTGCCAGTTGGTCTTCATAGATTTCGTAAACTTGGGCAATGGTACGGCCACGGAAGTTGGGCTGATTGCGCTCCAGGTCGGCAGGAGTCCAACCTTGGTTTTTGGCATTGCTAATGGCGTAGCGTACCGACCTTGGGTCAAACTTGCGCTCATCCAAGTTCAGTTGCTTGGTTACAATCTCCTTCACCAGAGATTGGGCATCTGATTCATCGAAGATCGAGAAGTGGGGAGTCCACTTGCGCCCCTTGGGATCCTGATATTTTTCAATATCTATGCGCAGGATCTGGGCAAATAAGCTGTGGAACGTGCCAATCCAAAGAGGCTTAATCCAGCGGTGGTAAACAGCAGATTTTAGTCGCGTTGCCTGGGCCGGCTCCAATTCCTCTAAGGGGATCCCAAATTGTTCTTGAGCTTCTTGTTCGGCAAAGAGCTGCTCAATGCGCTCTTTCATCTCACGGGCGGCCTTGTTGGTGAAGGTCACGGCCAAAATTTCTCCTGGATCCACCCGATAGTGGCGAACCAGGTAGGCAATGCGGTGGGTGAGGGCGCGCGTCTTGCCGGAACCTGCCCCCGCCACCACCAGCAGCGGGCCACAAAAGTGTTGCACCGCTTGCCGTTGAGAAGGGTTGAGGGCATCCAGCAAAGAGGCGTGAGTCATAGCCAGCAAACCAGAAACTGCCTTCCATTATGGGCACCAACCCAATGGGGATGAGAAGCCCAGAGGGCATTTTGGAGCACCAAAGATGAAGATCGGTTAAGATTTGGCCGGCCCGCTCCAGAGCTCCCCGCCATGAACCGAGTGCTGTCCTGCTGCTGTGCCCCGGCTAACCGCTGCTGGCTTTGCGTTCAAAAGAGACTTGTGGCTTTGGGGTTTGCCACCCTTGCCCTGCTTTTGGCGGGCGCGTTCGATCCCGTTCAAGCCGGCAACTGCCCCAGCAATGGTAACCGTGATGAATCTCTGGCTTTCAAAGTGGAGAGCGTTTTCGGAGGGCAGCTTGACTTAAGTCGGTACGACGGCATTCAAGCGTTGATCTTGACCAACAGCCAAACCCGCTCGCAATCGGAAGCCCTCTCCAAAAGTTTGGCCCTGGAGTTTGGGCAAAACCCTCGGCTGCGCCAGATCGTGCTGGTGGATGGCAGGGGGCTGCTGCTGGTGCGCCACTTGGTTTTGCAGGCCATCCGGGAGAGTGTACCGACGGATCCCCGCCTGGTTTCTCCGTTTGTGTATGTCTCGGTCGATTTTGAGGGAGCAACCATCCAGAAGCTGCAAGAAATAGCCGCTGCAGCTTTGCCTGGGATCAATTTTCGCCGCCAGGCTGTTTTGTTGCTGTTGGACGGCCAGGGAACTCTTCTGAGCGGATTTGCCGACTTGGAGCAATCCAACCTAAGCATTCGCCGGTGCATTCGCACCCTCATGGGATAGTCCCACTTCCCTTTCACACCGGCAACGCCTCTCCTCTGCTGCTCTGGCCCAAGCCATTAAACTGGTCATACCGGTCATGTTGAAGCTTTGAGTCAACCGGTCGAACGACGGCTCTCTGTTCGCGGGATCCCATGCGCCGCCAGCTCAAAATCTTGAACCAAATCCTCGATTACAAGCTTGCCAACTTGCGGCTGTTTGGCCGAGCCGAGCTGAAGGGGCCTGTTCTCAACGTGCTGCTGGAACGGCTGCCGGGCGATGTGGTGGATACCCTGCAGGTGATGGAGGTGGTGCGCAGTGCGGTGGAAGCCTCTCTGCTGCAAGGGTTGCGCAAGGTCAACGTTTACCTTTGGTGCCGCGGACAAACTGAAGAAGCGCCGGAGTGGAGCGAAAGCTTTGCTGTAGAGCCATTGGTCTTGGCCCACCCCAAGGAGCTCCGAAGCCTTGCTTTCAACTATCGACAAGACTATCCCGGCATGCGGGTGCTGTTTTTCTGCCTGGGCCTTTGTCTGGGCGGCTTTTACCTGTTGGGGGGCTGGGAGCAGACAGGTTGGATCGATTGGATCCCCGTAGGACTGGCCTTCGCCTTGGGGGTGATCTTCCCCTGGCTCAAACGCTCCCTCAGCCAGTTTGTACACCCTCTATTTCTCCGCCTTGGCCTGGGCTTGGGCTTGGTCTTATTGGGCCTGGCAGTGGCGCTGATCTGGCGGCAGGGCTGGAGCGTTGCCTATGGGATCCTCGGCCTCCTGGCCATCCTCCTGTTGGGTCTGGGAGCCTAGTTCTCAACCGGCAGTGGTGCCGCTGAAGACGTGTAGGGCAGGGCCGGTCATCCACACGTGCTGTGTGCTCGGATCCCAGCGAATTTCCAGATTTCCTCCCGGCAGTTCTACTGTAGCTTGCGATTCTGCGCGCTCCTCCAAAACAGCAGCCACCAAAACAGCACAGGCACCCGTCCCACAGGCCAGCGTTGCCCCTGCTCCCCGCTCCCAAACCCGCAAGCGCAAACGAGTCGGGCTGAGCACCTGCACAAATTCGGTGTTGGTGCGCTCAGGAAAGGCCGGATGATGCTCAAACAGGGGGCCCACAGCTGCCAAGTCCAGCTCCTCCAGGGATCCCTCTTCTTCCAGGAAGACCACACAATGGGGGTTGCCCATGCTCACCGCCGTCACCCGCCACTCTCGCCCGGCCACTGCAAGCGGCTGCCGAATGACCTTCTCATCCGGTTCGACCAAGGTGGTGGGGATCTGCTTGGCCAAAAGGCGAGGGATCCCCATGTCCACTGTGACCAGCCCATCTGCCCGCACCTGCGGCACGATTCGCCCCGCCAAGGTGTGGATCTGGTAGGCGCCATCCCGACCTGGGATCCCCAAGTCCTGCAGAAAGCGGGCCAAACAGCGGATCCCATTGCCGCACATCTCTGCCTCGGAACCATCGCTGTTGAAGAGGCGCATGCTAAAGTCCGCCCCCTCCTGCCCTGGCAGCAGGAAAATAACTCCATCGGCTCCTACCCCAAAGCGGCGATCGCAAAGGGCGACGGCCTCTTCCGGGCTCAAGCAGGGTTGAGACTGCCAACGGTTGTCCACCAAGATAAAATCGTTCCCCAACCCCTGGTACTTGTGAAAGGAGAGACGGGGGGTCAACCGAGCAGACATTTACCCAGATATCCCAACGACAGGCCTTAATCCTCGTGCATCTCGTAGGGATCCTGCAAGTCCTTGGAAGGGGGGCCAAAGGCCGTGTAGATGGCAAACGCAGTGATGCAGATGGTAACTGCCGCAATCGCCACAATCAGGGAAAAGGTGGGCTCCATATCGTTGTCTTTGATCCTGAGAGTATTCGACTACAGTATTACACAAGTTTACAATTCATTGCCCAAGACAAAAAGGTTCGGCCAGATTCTGATAGCGTGATTTTAAAAGGCGGCTGCTTTGGCGGTGCTGAGCACCAGGGATCCGCCTTCGAGCCTGCTATCTTCGACTTCGTCAACGTGTTCGGTTTCTAAGCGAGAACCTATGGCCATTCGTACCAAACTGGGCGATCTGCTGCGTCCTCTCAACTCGGAATACGGCAAAGTGGCTCCCGGCTGGGGCACCACGCCCCTGATGGCGGTCTTCATGGCCCTATTCGCCGTCTTTTTGTTGATTATCCTGCAGATCTACAACAAGTCGCTGCTTTTGGAAGACATCAACGTTTCTTGGGAGAGCCTCAGCTTCTGAGTTCCCCAGCCCTACTCTGGAGAAAATCCCCGTCCCGCCAGACGGTTGCAAGCGGGATCAAGGCAGCTCCTCTTCTCCTCCGAGCCGATGCCTTCAGGGTGCTGGCTCCAGGCGCAGCAGGGATCCATTCGGGGCGTCCGTCAACAGGTAAAGGAGTCCATCCGGCCCCTGCCGCACATCGCGAATGCGGCCCACCGCCCCCTCTAAGAGACGCTCTTCTGCCACCACGCGCTCTCCATCCAGTACCAGACGGGCCAAGTGTTGCCCGGCCAGCGCCCCCACAAACAGGTTGCCCCGCCATTCGGGGAAAGCCTCCCCTGTGTAGAAAGTCATGCCGGAAGGGGCAATTGAGGGTGTCCAGTGCAGCAGAGGGGAAGCCAAGCCGGGAGCTGCCGCCAGTCCTTGGCCGATAGGTTCCCCCGTATATTCTCGACCGTGGGTGATCAAGGGCCAGCCGTAGTTGACGCCGGGGGCCAAGATGTTGATCTCGTCTCCACCCTGGGGCCCATGCTCGTGGGACCAAATCGCTCCCGTCTCGGGGTGGCGGGCTATTCCCTGAATGTTGCGGTTGCCGTAGGTAAAAATTGCCGGCAAAGCCCCCGCTCGGCCGACAAATGGGTTGTCCGCCGGGATCCCGCCCGCATCCGTAATGCGCAACACTTTACCGGCAGAATCCCCCAAATCTTGGGCTCGATCCCGTTCTCCCCGGTCTCCGGTGCTGATGTAGAGGAATCCTTCTTCGTCAAAGACCAAACGGGAGCCAAAGTGCTGCCGGGCAGGGGTTTTGCGCTCCATATCAAAAATCACTTCCAGATCCTGTAGGCCCCCTTCCGCCAGACGGGCTCGCGCCACCCGCGTGCCTCCCCCACTGGGCCCAGGAGCGGCATAGGACAGGTAAATCCAGCCGTTCTCCGCGTAATTAGGGTGCAAGGCAATGTCCAGCAGGCCCCCCTGTCCGCGGGCAAATACTTCTGGCACACCGGCTATGGGCTGGGGATCCAATCCCTGGGGGGTAACTCGGCGCAGCCGGCCTGGTCGTTCGGTTACCACGATTGTCCCATCTGGCAAAAAGGCCATCCCCCAAGGGTGCTCCAAACCCTGGGCCAAAGTAACCACCCGAAACGCTTGCTCCGTTCTGGCCCTGGGCAAGGCTTGGGCATGATCCCCCTGTTGCAGGGTCATCACCATCTCCGGGCTGACCGGATAGGCCACCACGGCAGGGGGGGCGGACAACCCTCCCAAAAGCAGTAGCGCGGAGAGAAGTTTGCTCGCCGGGATCCTCATGGCCATTGCCGCCTCGTTTTCGCGATGGATTCTGGGGTCTGAGCTAGTCGATTATTACTGCTGCTCTTCTGGAGATGGGTACCGATGAGGGTAAAACCCACTGCGGACCAGAGTGGGCAACCCCCTGTCCCCTCCCGGCCATAGGCTAGCCTTGAGAGCAGCAATCTGTCTCCAAAGCATGCTGGAACCTGGCGAGATCTTGGGACTCGATCCCGCTGACGCGAATGGCCAATCCCCCGCCCGCCCACCCCAAAGGCCAACCTGCGGATCCCTGCAGCAGCTCCAGCCCCACTCCAGAGGGATCCACCTCATCTGTGCCCAGGGCCGCTGGTCTATGCAGGTGCTCACCCCCCGTCTGTTTCGGCTGCGCTTTAGCCCCAGCGGAGCGTTTTTGCCCCGTCGTTCCTGGGATGTGGCTCCAGCCGATGAAGAGTGGCCGCCGGCTCCCTTTGAACTGCAGGAAAGCTCCACCCAAATCCACCTGTCCACCTCCCAGGTGCAAGTTCAGATCGATCGGGATCCCCTCCGGTTCAGTTTTCAAGACTCTCAAGGGCAAGAGTTTTGCGCCGATGTCTCCTCTGGGCTTACCTGGGGATCCGATAGCATCCGCCTGGTCAAACACCTCCACCCTGCCGAGCACATCTATGGCCTAGGGGAACGGGCGGGGCTACTCAACAAACGGGGTCGGCGCTACAGCCACTGGACTCGCGACTGCTGGAACTACGACGCCCACAGCGACAATCTCTACCAGGCCATTCCCTTCGCCCTGTTTCTTCGCCCCAACCTCTGCTACGGGCTCTTCCTGCACTGCACCCACTGGAGCCGGTTCGATCTGGGGGAGACGGATCCCGAGCAGTGGGCCATCGAGGTGCATGCCCCAGAGCTGGACTACTACCTCATTTACGGCCCCACTCCAGACTTGGTGCTCGATACCTATACCCAACTTACCGGGCGGATCCCTCTTCCCCCCCTCTGGGCCTTGGGCTACCAACAGTGCCGCTGGAGCTACGCCAGTGCCGCTCAGGTGCAGGCAATAGCCGAGCAATTTCGCCAACGTCAGATCCCCTGCGACGTCATCTATTTGGATATCGACTACATGCGCGGCTACCGCGTCTTCACCTGGGATCCCCGCCGCTTCCCCGAACCGGCCCGGCTCATGGCCCAACTCCACGAGGCTGGCTTCCGGGTGGTAGCCATTGTGGATCCCGGCGTCAAGTTCGAGCCCGAAGCCGACTACGCCGTCTTCGACGAGGGCTTGGCCCAGGATTTCTTTATCCGCCGCGCCGACGGCCACCTCTTCCATGGCTACGTTTGGCCAGGCAAAGTCCTCTTTCCCGACTTCTTGCGCCCCGGAGTGCGGCAGTGGTGGGGATCCTGGCAACGGGTTCTCACCCAAGCCGGTGTGGATGGCATCTGGAACGACATGAACGAGCCGGCCCTCAACGACCGCCCCTTTGGAGATGGCGGCCAGATCGTCGATATCCCCCTCGATGCCCCCCAAGGCCCACCCGACGAACCCACCACCCACGCCGAAGTTCACAACCTGTACGGCCTGCTGATGACACGCGCTTCCCGTGAAGGCTTGGAACAGCTCAACCCCAACCGGCGCCCCTTCGTGCTGACTCGCTCCGGCTTTGCTGGGATCCAGCGCTGGGCTGCCGTCTGGACAGGCGACAACCAATCCTCCTGGGAACATCTGGAGATGTCCCTGCCCATGCTCCTAAACCTGGGCCTGTCGGGAGTTAGCTTTGTCGGCGCGGACATCGGCGGCTTCGGTGGCAATGCCACTCCCGAGCTGTTTGCCCGTTGGATGCAAATGGGAATTCTTTACCCCCTCATGCGCGGCCACAGCGCCCTGGGCACCCGCCCCCACGAGCCCTGGAGCTTTGGCCTCGAAGTGGAAACCATCTGCCGGCAGGCCATTCAGTTGCGTTACCAGCTGCTGCCCTACCTCTACAGCCTCTTTTGGGAGTCCAGCCAAACCGGATCCCCCATCTTGCGCCCCCTTCTCTACGAGTTTCCCGACGATCCGCAAACCTACGAGATCTCAGATCAAGCCATGCTGGGATCCGCCCTCCTAGCTGCCCCTGTGGTTCGGCCTGGCGTGCGGTGCCGCGCTGTTTACCTACCCCAGGGCACTTGGTTTGATTGGTGGACAGGTCAGGCCCACACCGGCCCCCGCTACATTCTCGTCCCTGCCCCTCTCGAACAACTGCCGCTGTTTGTGCGGGGTGGCTCCGTTCTGCCTTTAGCTCCCCCCTGCCCGTCCACCGCCCACCTGCGCCGTGACCAACCGCACCTCAAACTCTACCCCGGCAACGGCAGCTTCACCCTCTACGAAGACGACGGGGAAACCCTCGCCCATCGAGCAGGAGCCTGGGCCACCACCCTCTTCCGCTTGCGACAGCAAAATGGCCAGCTCATTCTGGAGATCGAGGCCCGCCAGGGCAACTGGAGCCCGCCCCAGCGTAGCTGGCTTCTGGAGCCCCTTGGCCACACTCCCCTCTCCCTGCCGGACACCGGACAGCCGCAACGGGTTCTCTGGCCCACCCCAGAGGATCCCCCGTTTAGGTGACATACTCCCATCACTGACCCTACAGGTACAGCGTGGGCTTCTCGCTTCATCGGGGAGCTACTGCAAGAACCCTCTGCGAGCAGACACGGGATGCCCCACCGCGTAGTTGCACCAGATTCCGGCAACGCCGTTTTGTACAACCATGTTGATTATAGTACAGAATATATCCGCCTTTCATCCCGACCCTCCTGCTGTTGCAGAGAGTGCGGGGCTTCCCGGCGAGCTAGCTAATCGCCCTCACGGCCTCCAGCAGCTCCCGGTTGTCTCGCTTGAACAGGGGCAGCCACTCCACGTGCTGGTAGCGTAGGATCCCTTGGCTATCCACCAAAAAATAGGCCCGCCGCGTCCCCAGCAGGCTGTCCACCCCGTACTGCTGGCTCACGGTTCTGTCCACATCGCTCAGCAAAGGAAACTCCAGCTTAAGCTGCTCGGCAAAGGCTTGGTGCCTGGAGAGGGGATCGCTGCTGATCCCCAAGATCTCGCAGCCCGCGGCCCGGAAAGCTTCCCAATCCTCCCGAAAGCAACGCATCTCGCTCGTGCATACCGGGGAAAAATCCGCCGGGTAAAAGGCCAGCAACACCTTGCTCTTGCCCCGGTAGGCCGCCAGTGAAATCTGGGCTCCCTTTTGGATCCCTTTCCCCACCGCAGGCAAGCTAAAGTCAGGAGCAACAGCCCCAATCACAATCCCCATAGACCCGTCTAACCCAATCTGAGCTCACTTCAACAGTCTAACGGTGGATCCGGATCCCTTCTGGCTTCAAAAAATTTTGGGTTGGATATCTTGACGGGGTGGTGGGGGTGGGGATAGGGTAGTAAAGCGCCACAAGGCCACCCAGCCCCGGCGCCCCAGAACCTTGACAAGTAACTCGTTCAGTCAACCATCGCCAAGCAGCACAGCAGGCTCCCTGAGTCGGCTGGTGGCTGCATATTCAACCCTGTCAAGTTTCCATTTTTCCAGAGACAAGCTCTTGCATCGACACGGAGAGTTTGATCCTGGCTCAGGATGAACGCTGGCGGTATGCTTAACACATGCAAGTCGCACGGACACCTTCGGGTGTCAGTGGCGGACGGGTGAGTAACGCGTAGGAATCTACCCTCAGGCGGGGGATAACAGCTGGAAACGGCTGCTAATACCCCATACAGGCGGAAGCTGAAAGGAGCAATCCACCTGAGGATGAGCCTGCGTCGGATTAGCTAGTTGGTGGGGTAATGGCCTACCAAGGCGACGATCCGTAGCGGGTCTGAGAGGATGGCCCGCCACACTGGGACTGAGACACGGCCCAGACTCCTACGGGAGGCAGCAGTGGGGAATTTTCCGCAATGGGCGCAAGCCTGACGGAGCAATACCGCGTGAGGGAGGAAAGCCCTTGGGTTGTAAACCTCTTTTCTGGGGGACGAAAGCTGACGGTACCCCAGGAATAAGCCTCGGCTAACTCCGTGCCAGCAGCCGCGGTAAGACGGAGGAGGCAAGCGTTATCCGGAATTATTGGGCGTAAAGGGTACGTAGGCGGCTGGTCAAGTCTGGGGTCAAAGGCCACAGCTCAACTGTGGGAAGGCCCTGGAAACTGACCGGCTAGAGTGAGGTAGGGGTTGCGGGAATTCCCGGTGTAGCGGTGAAATGCGTAGAGA
>NZ_JBSSBO010000021.1:0-47626 GCF_054058915.1 Thermostichus sp. MS-CIW-41 | reverse complement strand
CCGCGAAAGGCCTCCGGCCCGCTGCCGCGAAAGGCCTCCGGCCCGCTGCCGCGAAAGGCCTCCGGCCCGCTGCCGCGATCGGCGTTATTCTCATAACTGCGTTTTTAAAGGGCGTCGGCTACGGTCGGCGCTATCCTTCCCCGCCCTGAAGGACGGGGCTTGCCGCGCCTTTTGGTCAACCACTGATAGGCTACTTGCCTGAATAAAGCTGGGATCGGCAGCGCAGCCTCAATGCTAGCCTAGTAAGGCTGTGTTTTTGTGCGAAGCCATGCCTGTTCCTAAGAAGAAAACTTCTAAAGCCCGCAGTCGCAGGCGCTACGCCGTCTGGCTGGGCAAAGCTAAGCTCCAGGCCCAGCGAGCCATGACCATTGGGCGCGCCATTCTCAGCGGTCGCAACACCGGTTTCTACTATCCCAAAGCTAAGTCTGAAGAGGATGAGGAAGAATAGAGGCTTGCTGCAGGGATCCCGGTGTCTGCGCGAGTGATTACACTGGACTAGAGCTGTGCTCCCCTGAAAGCGGTTTTGCTGCCCCTGTAGTCTTGCTCCTCCATAGGTTGCATGCGCTCCTTGACTTCCCTCACCTACTACCAACGGCTGGGTCTGTCTCCAGGGGCATCTCCTGAGGCCATCCGGCGGGCCTACCGGCAATTGAGCAAGCGCTACCATCCCGATACTTCTCCCCTGGCTCCGGAAGTGGCCATTCGCTGCTTTCAAGAGTTGCAGGAGGCCTACCTTGTCCTCAGCAACCCGGCGAAACGGGCCATCTACGATGCCAGCTTACGGGCGGTGACCGCCAACACGGGATCTCTGGGCATGCCGGGATCCCTTGGTGCCGATTCTCTAGAGCTGCGTATGGAAACCCGCCCACTTTCGGCTGGCGAGCTGTGTGCCCTGCTGCTGATGGGATCCACCCTGGTTGTGTGTTTGGTGTTGGCAGGTGTCCTCGCTTGGCTGCGAGAGAGTGGGGCAAGCTGATTCTGCGAGCATTTCCTGCCCTCTTCGGTAGGACATTGGGATCGAGTTTTCGGATTCTGGATCAGGAGTGCTTGAATGAACATAGCCCGTTGACTCTAGGGTTTGATTGCTTTTCTTGAATCTCGCCATGCCTTTGCCTCCTGCAACCACGCCCCTGTACAATCACCCGCTCCACACCATCGAACGCTGGCTGGAGGATCAGGGCTGCACCCGCGATCCGCAGGATGTGGAGCAGTGGTTTTGCGAACGGCCTGGCTGGAAAGCCATTTTGCGCCTGGAAGAAACCAGCATTTGGGTGCGATACACCTACCCAGACGGCAACACGAAAACTTTATCTTTTCCCTATTCCCTCAGCCGGCAAGACGTAGAACAGGCCATTTTTGAGAGTTAGCCGAGCCATGCGCGTTCTCCAGTTGCCTGCCCTGCGCGATAACTACATCTACCTGCTCCACAATCCCGACACTGCAACAGCAGCCGTGGTGGATCCGGCAGTGGCTGAGCCCGTGTTGGAAAAGCTGGCCGAGCTGGGGGCGGAGCTGGTGGCCATTTTCAACACGCACCACCATCACGACCACGTGGGGGGCAACCGACAGCTTTTGGAGCGCTATCCCCGTGCCAGAGTCTATGGCAGCCAGGTGGATCGGGGGCGGATCCCTGGCCAGACGGTGGAGCTCAAGGCAGGGGAAACAGTGGAGTTTGCGGGTCGGCTAGCAAAGGTGCTGTTTGTGCCCGGCCATACCCGCGGCCATATTGCCTACTACTTTTCCGAGAGTGGGGATCTCTTCTGTGGCGATACCCTGTTTGCCGGGGGATGCGGGCGGCTGTTTGAAGGCACGCCGGAGCAGATGGTGGGATCCCTGGATCAACTGCGGCAGTTGCCGGAAGCCACACGGGTGTGGTGTGCCCACGAATACACCTTGAACAATCTCAGGTTTGCCCTGACAGTGGATGGAGACAACCCCGACCTGCAGGCGCGTTATCAGCAGGTGGCTGCCCTGCGCCAGACGGGATCCCCGACTGTCCCCAGCACCATTGGCGAGGAACGCCGCACCAATCCCTTCTTGCGTTGGGATCAGCCGGCTTTGCAGGCAGCCACCGGAGCTCAGGATCCGGTGCGGGTTTTTGCCCGGCTGCGAGGTATGAAGGATCAGTTCTAGCGCTGTTTGTAAAGTTTGCTTTCTCCTGGGAGAGCGAGGGCATACTGTCGGTGGGACTGCCTAGCTATTCCCCAAAATCCTATGTCTTGTCCTGAGTGTCCGGCTCTGCCTACCTTTTGGCAGGAGGCAGGGCGTCTGTTTCTCTGGCTGCCCACCCCTCACACCCAGCGCAAGGTGGTGCGGCTTCTGGAGGCTAAGGAGGGGATCCCAGCCCCCCTTTCGGTTCAACTTTTGGAAAACCTTGGCCTGGCGGTTTCCATTGCCCAGGGGGCCCTCAAGAAAACCCTAGAAGGAATGGCCGAGGTTCTTTCGCAGCAGGAGATGCGGGCCAGCCGCGCTCTGTTTTTGGCCGGAGATAGGGATCCCTGTTGGCAGGATTGCGCCCGGGTGGAGTTGTTGCAGGAGTTGTTCCACCGCACTCAGGCCGAGCTGTTGCTGGAAGTGTTGGCAGAAAGCCGGCTCACCACCTACTTTCAGCCCATTGTCCAGGCGCGGGATCCCGCTTTTGTGGTGGGCCATGAGGCGCTGGTGCGAGGACTGGACAAGGAAGGGCGGTTGATCAACGCGGGTTTGCTCTTTGCTATGGCTCGGGAAGCCCATTTGCTCTACCAGCTGGACTTGGCCGCCCGCCGCACGGCCATTGCCGCGGCCATGCAGCACCACTTGCAGGGGGATCTCTTTATCAACTTCAGCCCCACTGCCATCTACGACCCGGCTTTTTGCCTGCGCCATACTGTCTGGGCTATTAGCCGCGCCGGGATCCCGCCCCAGCGGGTGGTGTTTGAGGTCAATGAGTCTGACCGCAGCCCCGATTTGAACCATTTGCAGCGGATTTTGCACTTCTATCAGCAGGCAGGCTTTCGGGTGGCTTTGGATGATTTGGGGGCTGGCTATGGATCCCTGAACCTGCTGCACCAGCTGCGGCCAGACATGATCAAGTTGGATGGAGAGCTCATTCGCGGGGTGGACCGGGATCCCTACAAGGCGGTGATTGCCCAAAAGCTGCTGGAGCTGGCCCAAGACCTGGGGATCACCACGCTAGCGGAAGGGATCGAGACTGCGGGGGAGCTACAGTGGGTTTGCGAACACGGCGTGGATCTGGTGCAGGGCTTTTTCATTGCCCAGCCCCAGCCTGTCCCGCTACAGCCAGCAGGATAGCCGCTCCCACAGCTTGAGCAGCCACTGAGAAGGCTACCAGACCTGGAAGGGAGAAATCATAAAGCACCCCCATCAGGGCGCTGCCCAAAAACCAGGCCAGGCCGTAGACGCTGGTAAACAGGCCGAAGGCAAAGCCCCTCGTCTGGGGGGTCACCATGCTGGCTACTGCCGCCTTCATGACCGATTCCTGAGCGCCCAAGCCAATGCCCCAGAGCACCATGCCCAGCACCGTCAGAGCATAGGTGCCGGAAAAGGCTAGAGGCGCAAATCCAGCCGATACCGCCACCGCTCCCAGCAAGCTCCACAGCCCCACGCGGTCAAACAGCCAGCCACAGCCCAGGGCTGCTAGGGCATCCACCCCCATAGCCAGGGCATACAGCAAAGGGATCCCTGCCCCATCGCTCCCTGACTGTTGTTGCAGATGCAGGGCAATGAGGGGAAAATCCGCAAACCCCATAGCCACACAGGCTGCTGCCAAAAGATACAGCCAGAAAACTTTGGGCAAGCCTTTTGCTGGAGTCATCTCCGGCTCCGGCTCAAAGTCGCGCGGACTGGGATACAGCCATTGCGCTAGCCCCAAAGCCGCCAGCCCCACCGCTGCCGGGATCCCCAAGGCCAAAAACGCGCCCCGGAAGCCATATCCCGCTCCTAGCATGGCTGCCACCAGCAGCGGCCCTGCCACTGCCCCAATTTGATCTAGGGTCTCATGCAGGCCAAACCCCAAGCCCCGTCCCACCTGCAGGGCTGCATGAGAAAGCAACACGTCCCGCGGCGGGGTGCGGATCCCTTTGCCAGTTCGTTCCGTCAACAACAGCAAGGCCGCCAAAGGCCAACTGCCCACCCAAGCCAGAGCGGGGATCACCAGTGTATTGATGCCATAACCCAGGGTGGTGAGCTGCCAGTAGCGCCCAGTGCGATCGCTCAAAACCCCAATCCCCAGACGCAATCCATAGGCCAACAATTCACCCCCGCCCGCCACCAAGCCCACCACCGTGCCGCTGGCCCCCAGGGATCCCAAAAAAGCTCCAGAAATGCTGCGTGCCCCTTCGTAGGTGGCATCGGCGCAGAGGCTGACGATCCCCAGCAAAACAATAAAGCGCAGGGCAGAAGGGGAATCGGGCATAACCAGCTCCTTGGCAATGGGGAATCTATTTTCAGATCTGGACTATTGTTGTTGATGAGGAACATGATGGAATACTTGTACCCTATGGCAAGTAACTAGACCGTCATGCATCAGAGTTTTTACTTCCGGTAGAAAGGCTTTGATTTTTTCCGGCGTGTCGATGAAAGTTACCAAAATGGGCAGATCTGTGGAAAGCTCTAGAAGGTTACTGCTGCGAATATGACTGTTTCGACCAAAGCCAGCAATAGCTCGCACCACAGTACCACCAGCTAGCCCACGCTGACGACCTAGCTCCAGCAGAGCCAGGTAGAGAGGCTTCCCTTGCCAACGGTCTGACTCGCCGATGTAAATATCCAATTTATAAACTTCTGGTTCATCATCTAGCATACTTGTATCCCTTTTGTCTTTGGGCTGTTGCGATTGTCATGGTTACAGATTTTTCCGCTTCACATAAAGTCTACAGTGAAGTGGGATCCTTGTCAGGCAAGAGATTGGCTGGCATTGGCTGTAGTGAGTAACGCTGGAAAAACTGTATATTGCTTTGGTGAAGAGTGCTCCTTAAGATAAGAAACTCCAGGGGGTTGACTAGTGGGGATCCCGGTGCTTTTAAGAAAAAAGTTATTGCCCAAAATGACCAGTTGCTGCACCTGGCTTTTGGATGGATAGATTGCTGATTGATAGGGGTTACGTTAAACGTTATCGCCACAATCGTGCCAACAGGATCCCAATCTCCATAGCCAAGGCTCCAAATAGGCAAGAACCGAGCCAATAGACAAGCCCAGCAGCAAAGCGATGTTGCTGCCAGAGGCTAAAGGTATCCAGTTCATAGGTAGAAAAGGTGGTGTAGGAACCCAGGAATCCCACCCCGAACAGCAGGCGAATTTCCGGTGAGATCTCAGGGCGTTCCATAGCCACGGTCATGAACCAACCCATGACCACACAACCCGATAAGTTGATGATCAGGGTTCCGTAGGGAAAGCTAGGGCCAAATCGCTCCGCAAACCAGAGGGATAGATAGTAGCGACTCAGGGATCCGCCAATAGCCCCCAACGCAACCGCAAAGGGAACTCTCAAACTGGGAGAGACCAAGCCATGGTTTAGGTAAGCCCACACCGATTGCAAGCGCATCTATTCTCCTTGAACTGTGTTCCCAGAACTTCCTACGGAAAAGGTGGGATCCTTAGCTTTTTCTGCCCTCAGAGATAGGGATCCTGCTTCTCTTGAAGTCCTCTTCCTCTACCAAAATTACCGGAATCGGGCTGGTTTCCAACACCGCTTGGGAAGTGGATCCCACCAAAACCTGCTCCCAGCCGCGGTGGCCCCGCTTGCCCATGACGATGTCGGTAACCTGCCGCTCCTGAGCTAGGGTTACGATGGTCTCTGCCAAGGGCCCCGAGGCCAAGCAAAACTGGTGGCGAATGTCCGCCAAAAGACGCTGGGTGAGTTGCCGCAACAGTTCTACCCCTTTCCCCTGCGGCTCATCGGTAACATGCAACACAATCACTTCCCCATCCACCCGCCGCGCCAAATCGGCCACCTTGCGCAGCACGGCTTCGGCCAAAGGGGAGGTGTCCACCGCTGCCAAAAAGCTCACCTTGCCCTGGCTGCCTACCTTGGTGGGATCCACCTCTCCTTTTTCCAAAAGCCGGGGAGCACACACCTGGGTCAGCCAAGCACCCAGGGGGGCCGTGACCAAAATCGACAGAGCCGCCAAAGCCAAAATGATCTCCCCACCGGGGATCCCTTGGGCCAAAGGGATCCCACCAATAGCCGCCTGCACCGTCGCCTTGGCCATGTTGCCCGGTAGCAAAAACAGCCGCTCCCGCCCGTTCCAATTGCTTCCCAGAGTGGAAAGCCACCAACCCAGGCCCCGCCCCAGCAGCAGACTCAAGGTCAAGAGCAGCAAGCCCGGCCAAAACACGGATCCCAGCACCCCCAGATCCAGCGACGCTCCCAGTAGCACAAACAACACGATCTCCGCCACCGTCCAGAGGGCATCGAACCCACCCCGCAGCCGCCGCGCCAAAGGGGCATCCAGCTCAATCAGAAAAAACCCCATGGCCATCACCGCCAGATAGCCGGAAAAATAGGGCCACACCTGCGGCGCCAGCACCAAGCCCAAGGCCATGCAGGCAGCCAGCAGCACTTCCTGCACGCTGTTGCGAGTCCAGTTTTGTTGGGTTAGCAGCGACACCAGAACCCGCGCCCCCAGGTAGCCTATGGCTATGCCCAGCAGGATCTCCATCCCCACTTGGAACGGCAGCCACTGCAGCGGCGATAGCTCCAGCCCCAGCAGGCGAACGCTCTCTGCAGAGCCCTGGCCCAAAAAGCTGAGCAACAGGCTAAACCCTAAGAGCAGCAGCACATCGGAAAGGGCGCTGCCGGTCAAGATAGCATCCGGGATCCCTTTGGTTACTCCCCAGCCCAAACTCTTGAGGCGCAACATCCCCGGCACGATCACGGCTGGCGACTCCGCCCCAATCACGCAGCCCAACAGCAAACCGGTAGGCCAGTCCAACCCCAGGATCCAGGTGCTCAACAGGGCCACCGCCACCGCCTCGCAGGCTGCCGGCAAAAAACCCAGCCGCAACGCCACGGATCCCTGCTGGGCCAGCTTCTCCCGATCCAGCCCCAGGCCCGCCTTCATCAAAATGATCATCACCGCCACCACCCGCAGATCCCCCACCGCTGCCAGCACCTCCGGGGATAGGACATCTCCCAGCAAGATCCCCACGAGGATCATCCCCAGCAGGGGGGGCATCCCCAGCCGACCCACGATTTGGCCGACAAAAAAGCCCATCACCAAGATCCACAGCCAACTGCCCAGCATCACCAGATCCTCATCTCCTTGTCGTCAGGGTGTTGAAGGGCAGCCCAGGGAGAAAAAGCCATCCGCGTCAGGAGCGGGAGCACCATCGCGTCCGCAGGGTGGGGCCTCAAACAAAGCCAAAGACCCCTACCCCCTGGACTTGCCCAGAAGTGTAGGAGTCATCAGCCTCAGCTTTTGAGGTTAGAACCCTCTTCCTCTATAGAAAAATTCCAAGTGAGGCGGTTGCGGCGAACTCCATCGCCGGTTGCCGGAGCACTACTCGAAAGCTGACCGGCAACTTACTTGGCGCCTAAGATATCACGCTTTGTCTTCCACTGCAATTAAGCGATAGGGGTGATCGGGACACCCAATAGAGCGATAGAAATCGCTGCACACATTGTGGGTGAGGCGGTCACTCATACCCCGGGTTACCTGCTGCACCACTTGATGGGCCACCCGATAAACCAACTTGCGGGGCAGAACCTGCAAAAACCTGGGCAAAGCCAGCCCAATCTCCAGATGAAGAGACCAGTGAACACGAGTTGTGGGCAGGTCTTTCAGGGATCCCTGTAGCTCCTCCAGCCGGAAATCGGCTTGGCAGCTGACCCGGTAAGGCATTCCCTCATCGCCGGGCAACTCAATCGAGGTCAGGCGAAACCGGTAATCTTCATCCGGCCAGATCCTCACCCCAAAACTGGGCTCCAGCTCAAACCCAAGGCCGCCCATGCGAAAAAACTGCAGCCGGTAGGTCTCGGCGGACAAAGCTTCCACCTGCAACGGCCTAAAGCACCGCTGGATCCACTGGGCGTGGCCTCTTAGGTAACGGGCCAAGGTCTCCCGATCCGTCTCCAGATCCACTTGTCCACACCGCGTGGCTCGCAAATCCAGGTGGGCTTTGTCCAGAGAGGGATCCAGAAGATCAGGGGCGCCGCCTTCGGAGGACACGGCCCTTTCACTTGGCGGAACGGCGGGCTTGGAGCTGGCGATAGACATCCTTAATATCCACCTGATAATGAGCAAGAGCCACGAGGCAGTGGTACCAGAGATCGGCCACCTCACGGGCCAAAGCCACGCGGTCTTGATCCTTAGCCGCCATCACCACCTCAGCCGTCTCCTCGCCAAGTTTCTTCAAAATGGCATTTTCCCCCTTGGCTAGCAAGCTGCTGGTGTAGGAATCGGGACGGGGATCCGCCTGGCGGGCCTTGACCACGGCAAACACCTGAGACAGAGTATCTGCTGCCGGGATGGGATCCCTTTGATCCCCTGGCAGTGGGCGGAAGAAGCAACTGCGCGCCCCCGTGTGGCAAGCTGCATCTCCCACCTGCTCCACCAAGATCACCAGCGCGTCGCCGTCGCAGTCGTAGCGGATTTGCTTGACCCACTGCACATGGCCAGAAGTTTCCCCCTTGGGCCACAACGCCTGCCGCGAGCGGCTCCAGAACCAGGTGCGGCCTGTTTCCAGGGTTTTTTGCAGCGATTCCCGGTTCATCCAGGCCATCATCAGCACTGTTCCGTCCAGGTAGTCCTGCACGATGGCCGGGATCAGGCCCTGCTCATTGTAGGTGAGGCTGCCTAACCAAGCCATCTCCTCCGGTGAAAGGGCTCTGGGGGACTGCCAAGAGAGGCCCGAGATCACAGCAGCAGCCATAAGGGTTTGGCAGAAAATCAATCGAGATTATTAGCAGGATAGCAGAGCAAGCTCTCCCAGGGGTACCTCCAAGAGCGCCCTCCAGGCCAAAGCCAGTTTCGAGAAGCCATTGAGAAGTCCTGCTGCCCAGGCCAGCAAAGCTTAACTTGGTTTTAACCTCAGTATCAGGCCAATCTGCTAAGTTTGTTACCGGTTTTCCCGCCGTGAGGTAGCTTATGCGCATCCAAGTCGAGAACCTTTGGGTTGCCTTCAAAAACAAGGTTGCCCTAAGGGAGGTTTACCTTGACCTATTTGGCGATGGAGCGCAGGTTGTGGCCTTGATCGGACCTTCGGGAGCAGGAAAGTCGACCTTTCTTAGGCTTTTGAAAGGGATGGTCAAGCTCAGCGGCGGAAAAGTTTGGGTTGATTCTCTTCCTCTCCATGAAGGCCAAAGGGATGCCCTGCAACAGCTGCGCAGGCGCACGGCCATGGTCTACCAGACCTTTCAACTCATCGGGCGCCTGACGGTTCTGGAAAACGTTCTTGTTGGGCGTCTGCCTCACATGAGTCCCATTCGGGGTCTTTTCAAGCACTTTTCTGTTCAGGATTTGGCCAAGGCGGAAAAGCTGCTGGAAGAGGTAGGGTTGCTAGAGCATGCCTGGCAAAGGGCCGACGCTCTCTCAGGGGGGCAGCAGCAGCGAGTGGGTATTGCTCGCGCCTTGATCCAGGAGCCGGCCCTGATTCTGGCCGACGAGCCCATTTCGGCTTTGGATCCTAAAAATGCAAAGGTAATTATGGAGCTGCTGCTGGGAGCGGTGCGCCGCCAGGGGATTCCGTTGCTGGTTACCCTGCACCACCTAGAAATGGTGCGCCATTACGCCGATCGAGTCGTTGCTTTCAAGGAGGGCCAGGTTTTCTTCAATGGGCCGCTTTCCGATTTTACCTCTGAAAAGGAAAAGGAGCTCTACTTTGGGGAGAAGGAAACCCACGAGGCAAGCGAATGGTTTTCCTCAACCTTGATGGTCTAACAAGATCCACCTTCAACCGCAAGTTAACTGCAAAGGAGAAAACCTTATGCGGAGAAGAAAAATTCTGTTCCTTGCTGCCTTCCTCATGGGAATTTCCAGCTGGGTTCCAGGGCTGGCTCAGAAGCAAAACTGGCCCAAGGAGCTGGTGATTGCTGAAGTACCGGTGGAGAGTGCTGCCGATTACGAAGCTCGCTATGCTCCCTTTTTGGATTATCTCAAACAAAAACTGGGGATCCCCGTCCGCCTGTTTGTGGGCAGTGACTACACGGCGGTGATGGTCTCCCAGGCACAAGGCCAAACTCACGTAGCTTTCTACGGCCCTGGCTCCTACGTAGATGCCATTGAAAAGGCCAACGCTCCCATTGAAGCGTTCGTGAAAGAGGACTCGCTGCGCTCGGGTACCGTTTATCACTCCTTGATACTTTCCAAGAAAGGCAGTGGCATCAAAACTCTAGAAGACGCCAAGGGCAAAGATTTTGCTTTCGTCGACCCAGAGAGCACCTCTGGCTTCAAGGTGCCCATGGCCCACTTCTGTCTTGAGGCCAAAATCAAGCCCAAGGAGTATTTCAAGCGGGTGGTTTTTGCTGGCAACCACGAGTCGGTCATCTTGGGGATAGCTCAGGGAACCATTCCCGTTGGTGTAACCTGGGATACCGGGATCAGCCTTGCCACCAACAAGGGGCAGATCAAAGGCATAGAGGACTTTGAGGTCATCTGGAGATCGGATCCCATTCCTTCCTCTCCCTGGGCCTACCGTAAAGATCTGCCAGAGGATCTCAAGGAGGCCTTGCGCACGGTCTATCTGGAGTACGAAAACACGCCGGAGGGTCAGAAATGGCTGGAGGCTCGTGGGCTGAAGGGCTTTGAGCCGGCTAGCGACGCAGATTACGATCCCTTCCGCAAGGTCAACGATGCTCTTAAGAAACCTGAGTGCCAACTCTAGGAGACTTCCCCCCCTGCCAGCAGAGCTTAAGCGCAGGGAGCTGAGCACGGTTGTGCTGTATGGGGGGGTTTTTCTCGCTCTCTTGCTGACGGCGGAGCCTGCCGAGATCTCGCCAGGAAAGTTGTTAGCTGGCTTGGGGAGGAGTGCGGCCTTCTTGGCTCGCTTCTTTCCTCCCAGCTTTTACTTCTTGCCCAACTTCCTTTACTCCCTGTTGCAAACCCTGATGATGGCCCTCTGGGGCACCTTCCTGGCCACTTTTCTCACGGTTCCCTTGGCCTTCCTGGGATCCAGAAATGTCATGCGTTCCCCTGCGGTTTACCTGCTTGTGCGCGGGCTCATGGATGTCCTCAGGGGGCTCAATGAACTGGTCTTGGCATTGGTTTTTGTGGCCGCAATTGGCCTAGGACCCTTGCCAGGGATCCTAGCTTTGACCCTGCACACGGCGGGTGTGGCAGGCAAGCTCCTCTCAGAGGCCATCGAGACAGTAGATATGAAGCAGGTGGAGGCGGTAGAGGCTACAGGTTCCCACCCTTTCCTGGTTATTGCCTATGGCTTCTGGCCACAAGTGGCTCCTGCCTTTTACTCCAGCACTCTCTACCTTTTTGAGGTTAACGTGCGCTCGGCAACGGTCTTGGGCTTGGTGGGGGCAGGGGGCATTGGGTTTGATTTGATGCAGACCATACGAGCCTTTCGCTTTCAAGATGCGGCCACGGTTGTTCTCCTGATTCTGCTGGCTGTATTTACAATTGACAAAGTTTCGGCGCGGATCCGCCAGACCCTGATTTAGGAGGCTGGGATGCAGCCCCTAGAGATGCTAGAGCTGTTGCAGGAGGCCCCCGAGAAGGAGGTGCTGGCTTTGGCGCGGGAGGTCAGGCCTGCTCTGGGATCCAGCCAAAAGCTCAGGGAAGGGGCAGGGCTGCTGGCGCTCCCCTTTGAGGACTCCCGCACGGGGACGCCCTTCTACGTGGGAGAAGTGCTGGTCTACGAGGTCTGGCTGCGCTTTCCAAAAAAGGGAGTAGAAGGATACGGGATGGTGCTGGGGGAAAAGCCGCGTCTGGCGCGCGCCCTGGCCTACCTAGACGCCGCTCTGCAGGCGGGAATTGCTGTGGAGAAGATCCAGGCTTTGGCGCTAGCGGCCCAGAAGGATCTTCAAGAAGAAGACGAGCGCCTCTGGCGCAAGGTAGCTGCAACTCGCCTGGAGGTGGAGACTCTGTGAGCCTGGGGATGTCCAAAGCCTACGGCCCCACACCGGGACTGGCAGAAAAGCAAAGCCAGCAGGTCTTCCGGGCGTTGGTTAGGGCGTTGAGCTACCCTGGCCGTCTGGAGAGCTTTCCCGCTCGCTCCCTTCGCCAAGCCTTTCGCCTCATTGGGCTGACGCTGGTGGACGGCAATGTAGGGGTTTGGGCGCCAAGCTGGCTGCTGTTGGATTTGCGTGGGCAGGATCCCCAGCCCGTGGCTTTGGAGGCTGCTGACTTTGTCTTTGCCGAGCAGCTGGAGAGTTTGCCCGCTGGCCCAGACAGCCTTTTGGCTCTCAAAAGAGGCACCCACCTTGAGCCTGAAGCGGGAGCGACCCTTATCCTGGGGGCCCCCTTGGGCCGGGGATCCCCTGTGTTGCTCAGAGGGCCCGGCATAGCTGGGGAGATCCAGTTGGCTGTAGGCTTGCCCTCTCTGTTTTGGCAGCTGCGCTCCCAGATCCTGGCCTACCCGCTGGGAGTGGACATCCTGTTAACTGACGGCCCCCAAGTGGTAGGCTTACCCCGAAGCGTGGAGGTGGGTGGATGGGCTATGTCGTAGCGCGGGGCAGCCAAGAGGCCATTCTCAATGCCGAGGCCCTTTTTCGCGAGCTGTTGTCAGCGGCAGAAGCCAAAAGCAGGCGAGGCCGGACAAAGCAGCTGGCTGGGCTGCCCTATCTCCTGGATCATGTGATGGCAGAGGCGGGGCTGTGGGCTCCGGAGCTGGCGGCCACTGCCCTTGTGCAGACAGGGGGGGACCTCTACGAGGCCCTGCTGCTTCTGAGAGCACACCGGACTACTCTCCCTCGCCTAGGGAAAGCCCAGCTGCAGAAAAAGGAAGATCTCCTGCTGGTGCGTCGGCTTTCCTCGGCTTTCAAGAGCATTCCCGGCGGCCAGGTCTTGGGGCCCACCCTAGACTACAGCCTGCGTCTTTTGGGCTTTTCTGAAAGCCCCCCGCTAGAGCCGGCGGCCGTGGCTGCTGCCCAGCACTATCCTTCTGTGCGCAGCTGGCTGAGGGAGCAAGGTCTGCTGGAAGAAGATCCCACGGCAGAGCAGCAAGCCAGTAGCCCTGCTCCAGGGGAAGAGATTCCCGACTTGACGCGGCAGCCACTGCTGTTTCCAGCGCCGCGGGCCCACCGCCTGCAAGCTTTGGCCAGGGGAGATACGGGGGGACTTCTGGCTCTGGCCTACAGCGCCATGCGCGCCTACAACGTCCACACCCACCCAACGGTTGCCGAGTTGGGCGTGGGCTATCTCGAGGTACGCGCCTTTCATCCTGTGCGGGGGGGAAGCTTTCGCCTGGGGCGGATCCGCCTGGTCTTTACTGAGGTGGTGGGACACGGAGAAAAAGGATACCGCTTGGGCTTTGCCGCTAGCCTGGGTTGGAACGAGGGGCGGGCCATCGCTGGCGCCATGCTGGATTTGGAAATGGATCGCCCCAGCCATCCGGCTCGCAGCGAGGAGTTTGTCCTGGTGCATACGGATCCCGTGGAGGCCTCCGGCTTTGCCCTCCACTACAAGCTACCCCACTACGTAACCTTTCTCAGCAACTGGATGAGCCACTTCCAAAAGGAGGCCTCCCTTGAAACCCAAGCATAGCTATGCCTACCTGGATCCGGAGGCCAAGCGAGAAATTCGGCGCAAGGTTCTCAAGGCCCTGGCCATACCGGGCCATCAAGTTCCCTTTGCTAGCCGGGAAATGCCGCTGGCTCGCGGCTGGGGCACAGGGGGATTGCAGCTTACGCTCAGCCTGGTGGGGCCGCAGGACGTGGTGAAGGTCATTGACCAGGGGGCCGATGACTCTGTCAATGCCGCCAACTTGCGCCGCTTCATTGCCCAGGTCAGCGGCGCTCGAACAACCACCGACACGCTGGAGGCCACCCTCATCCAAAGCCGCCACCGCATCCCCGAGGAGCGGCTCCAAGAAGGTCAAATCCTAATCCTGCAAGTTCCCATCCCTGAGCCTCTGCGCTATGTGGAGCCCTCTGACGCCAGGGCGCGGGAGCTACATGCCCTGGGCGACTATAGCCTGCTGTGGGTGGATCTTTTTGAGGAGCACCTACGCCACGGCCGGAGCCGCAAGGGAGCGGCCTACCCAGTTCTGGTCCATGGGCGCTATGGGATGGATCCCAGCCCTCTGCCCCGCTGGGATCTGCCCAAGCTGCATCTGGCAGCCCATATCACCCTCTTTGGGGCCGGGCGGGAGAAGCGGCTCTATGCCGTCCCTCCCTACACCCGGGTGGAGCCCTTGGCCTTTGTGGATCGGCCCTTCCAGCCGGAGCCCATTTTGGGATCCTGCCGTCGCAGCGGTTGCCGCCACGTCTTCCTCAACGCCATTCCCCAAGAAGATGGCAGCTTGGCCTATGAAATCTCCGACCAGGGCTATATGGAAAAGCTGCTGGCCGGGAAAACGAGCGGTCCTCTATTTGTGGAGAAAGAGCATGGCTGAGGAGACCCCCCTTCTGGAGCTGGTCAAGGTTTGCAAAGCCTACGGGGATCGCTGGGCGCTTAAGAACGTCAGCCTCAAGCTCTATCCCCAAGAGGTGCTGGGGGTGGTGGGAGCTTCCGGCAGTGGCAAGACTACTCTTCTGAAGATCCTTTACCTTCAGGAGACAGCCCAGGGGGAGTATCGGCTAAACGTGCCGGGTTGGGAGGGACGTAACCTGCTGTTGCTCTCTCGCTACGAGCAGCCTGCGGCGCGGCACTACCTGGCCATGGTCTATCAGGATGCCGCCCAGGCCCTGCGCATGGGCTTTGCGGCCCTGACTAATGTTGCGGAGCCCCTTGTCCTTAGAGAAGAACGGCGGTTTGGAGTGCTGGAAGCGGAGGCGCAGGAGGCTTTGGAGCGAGCCGATTTTCCTTTAGAGCGAGCCGGGGATCCCCCAGCTTCTCTTTCGGGAGGAGAGCGCCAGCGGGTACAGATTGCCAAAGCTTTAGTCCAAAAGCCTCTGGCTGTTCTTTTGGACGAGCCCACCACCGGTTTGGATTTGCTGGTGCAGGCCACCTTTCTGGATACTCTGCGCCGCCTCAAGCGGCAGTTGGGGATGAGCCTCATCCTAGTAAGCCACGATCTCTCGGTCGTGAGGGCTGTGGCGGATCGAATTGTGGTGTTGTACCAGGGGGAGGTAGTGGAGGAGGGATTGGCCGACCAAGTGCTGGAGGATCCTCGCCACCCCTTTACCCAGGATCTGGTTGCCGCAAGACTTTAGGAAGGGCAAGGTGTTGCAGGTCGTTAACTTAGAAAAGCGGTTCTTTCTTCACCGACTGGGGCGAGAGGTTCTGGCCTTCCAGCAGGTGAGCTTTTCCCTGCAAGCCGGAGAGTTTTTGCTGCTGGAGGGCCCCAACGGCTCTGGCAAGTCTTCTCTACTGCGAACCCTCTACCGCAGCTATTGGCCTACGGCAGGACAAGCCCTCCTGCAGACCCCTCTGGGAACGGTGGATCTGGCCCGCTTAGGGGATCGCGAGGTGTTAGCAATCCGCCGCGAGCGCATCGGCTACGTCAGCCAGTTTCTGGATCCCAGGCCCCGCACCACGGCCTTGGAGCTGGTTGCGGAGCCCTTGCTGTGGCAGGGAGTAGCGGAAAACCAAGCGCGACATCGAGCAGCAGAGCTGCTCCTGGAGCTGGGTCTGAAGCCAGAGTTGCTGGAGACTTTTCCAACCAGCTTCTCGGGGGGCGAGAAACAGAAAGTCAACTTGGCTCGCTCTCTCATCCACCCCTATCCGCTGCTGCTTCTGGACGAGCCCACCGCCAGCTTGGATACTGCAGCCAAGTTGGCCTTGCGAGAACGCCTACGAGCCTTGAAGCAGCAGGGAACAGCTATCATTGGCGTTTTTCACTCCTTAGACGATGTGTCGGGTTTGGTTGACAAAACCTATTCCCTGGAGGTGAGGGCAAATGTGGCTAGCAGGGCCTAAGCTAGTTCTCCCCGATGGTGTCCTCCCGGTGGGATCCCTGCGGCTGGAGGGGGAGCGGATTGCCGAGATTCGGCAGGGGCAAGTGGGGGAAGGGATCCCTTTGCGAGGACTTACCCTGGTGCCCGGCGTAGTCGACCTCCATACCGATAGCCTGGAGCCCGAACTGGAGCCGCGCCCAGGGGTACAGCTGGCGGTGGACATGGCCTTGGGGATTTGGGAAAACCGAGCTTTGGCGGCGGGGATTACCACTGCCTTTGTAACTCTGTCCTTTTGGGAAGGCCTGCCTGGCTGGCGCAGCCCAGAAACGGCCTTGGCTATGGCAGAGCAGTTGGTGGCGCTGCGTTCCCAGCTGGCTCTGGACTTGAGGATCCACGCTCGCTATGAACTCTCGCGCCCCTTGGGAGCAGCAGCTGTTCGCCAAGCTCTCAGCCAAGGCTGGGTGGATCTCCTTTCCTTCATGGACCACACCCCCGGCCAAGGCCAATTCCGGACGCCGGAGGACTACATCCGCTACATGGCTCGCCAGCTGGCCCGGCCTTCCGAGGAGGTTGCCGCTAGTTTGGCGGCCAAGGCGGGGGAGGAGACCTTGCAGAGCTTTGCCCAATTGGCTCAGCAAGCGCAAGCTTTGGGGGTACCTTTGGCTTCCCACGACGACGACTGCCCCGCCAAGGTTCAGTTAATGGCCAAGATGGGCCTGAAAATTAGCGAGTTTCCGGTTACCCTAGCAGCAGCTTTGGAAGCGCGGAAACTGGGCCTGCTGGTGGTCATGGGGGCTCCCAATGCCCTGAGGGGATCCTCCCATGTCGGCAATCTCTCCGCTTCGGAGGCTCTACAAGTAGGAGCCCTAGGCGCCTTGGCCACTGACTACTCCCCCGCTTCAGCCTTGGGGGCTGCCTTTGCCTTGGCGGAGAAGCAGCTGCTGGATCTGCCCCAAGCCATAGCTTTGGTCACTCACAACCCTGCCCAGGCGGTTGGTCTGCAGGATCGGGGAGCCCTTCGCCCAGGCCTAAGAGCCGATCTAGTGGTGCTGCGGGAGAAACCCTTCCAGGTTATGGGTGTATTCGTTGCCGGCAGGCCCGTCTTTCTCAGAGATAGCCTCTGTTGGAGGGGGGTCTTCTAGGCTTCCCGCCAAGGCCTAGGTTGGAAGGCGAAGACAAGACTTAGTCCTGCCCGAAGGCAACCCTGGGCAGCAGTTTCCGGGTTGGCTTGCGCTCCAGGGACAGGGCAGGCCGTTCTAAGCGCGTATCCACCAGTACCGAGGGAGAGGCCAAGTTAACGCGCTCCAGCAGACGCCGCAGCAGTTGAGCATCGATGATGTCCACCCCTTGGCGGGCTGTCGCCGTTCCGGCCACCAGGGGGGTAGGGGTGGCTGGAAGGGGGGATCCCATCTCACTGCGCTCAGGTGCAGCCAGCACCAATTCCGCCATTGCCTGGGCCAGCTCTTGACCATACACCCCATCAGGGCCCGAAGGGAGTAGATCCAGCCGTCCCTGCTGAGTGGCCAGGTGGCTCAACCCCAGTTGCACCGCCACCACCGCCGCCCCCCGATCCCCCCGCCTCAAAGTGCGTTGGCTGGCCAAGACGCTCTCTAGCTGGGCTTTGGCCGCCTCTTGCTCGCTGCCGGGCAAAAGTTGCACCAGCCCCTCCAGCCGATCTCCCTCAGAGCCAGCCTTGGCCTCGGGATGGGGATCCTCCCGCCAAAGGCGAGTCAGGTCGTAGAGCAAGATGGCATGGGGCACAGGACGGCTGGGCTGGTTGGGACCGGCATGGCCGGTGGCGAGGATCTCCCCTTGGTAGACCAGGGAGGTGCTAAAGCCAGAGTCCAGCAGCACGGCTTCCCGGATCCCGGTTTTGGGCAGCAGACTGGCCAGGATGGCGGCGTTGACGTGGGTTTTGGTAACTCCGATCACCACCCGCTCCTGGTCATCTACCCCAAAGAAAGCTCTGGGGCGAAACTCAGCAGCGCTGGCAAGGCGGAACGAGTTGATCTCCGCCGGAGAGAGGGCATGGCCATCCTTAACCAGCCATAGACCGGCCACAAACAGATCCGTGACATCCGGCATCAACTGGCGGATGTTCTCCAAGTGGGTCATGGTGTCGGGATCAAAGGGCACAAAGCGGAGGCGATCCCTGCCCAGCAGCACCAGCGGCCGGCCGCGGATTGCCTGGTCATCTTCGGGACGACCGGGGATGAAGGTCTTGTGGTTGGCAGCCATCGCCGGCCCCACCATGACGTTGCTGGCGGAGTTGATCCAGGGGATGGAGAAGAAGCTGCCGTTAATGCCAGCATCGGCCTGGTAGCGCTGGACCAACGTCCTGACTTCGTAGCGCCGTTCTGCGTGCACTGTGGCTGCCCGTCCGCCGCGGATGGTGAGCACCCGCACCCCGTCAATGATCTCGTCGGTCAGAGCCAGAGGCTGCGTCACATCCAGCCAGTAGTCGAGGCTGCGGCTGAGGCTAAAGGTGCGGGCGCCAAGAATGGCCTCGGTGAGGCGAAACTGGTTAAAGCGCCGCACCTCCAGCAAGTTGGGCGATTGTCCTGTAAAACCGGGATCCATCGTAAAAGACATCCGGTAACCGGCATCGGCCAGGTATTGCTTCACCCGCTCGTCCCGGTTGCCTTCGGGATAGGCGAAGTAGTGGATGGGGTGGCCCAGCTCCTGCTCCAGCTTGGTCTTGCAGTCAAACACCTCTCGCCGTAGGCGGGCATCGTCTAGCACCCGCAGATCAGGAGGATGGTTGACGGTATGGGCGGCAAAGTCAATCAGCCCGCTGGCATCCATCTCCCGCATCTGATCCCAGGTGAAGTGATCCTTGCTGGTGGGCACGCCGACAAAGCCGGTTTGCACAAAGTAGGTGGCGGGGTAGTTGTACTCCTTCAAAAGGGGGTAGGCGTTCTCGTACAGGCCCAGGTAGGCGTCGTCAAAAGTGAGCAAAATGGCTTTTTCGGGCAAGGGATCCCCGTCCCGCAGGTGTTTGTACAGTTGGTCGATGTGGATGGGGGTCAACCCCGCCTGCTTAATGGCCTCAAAGTGTTGCCGCAGCTCCGCCGCCGTAGTGTCGAACCAGACCTGCTTGCGGCCAGCCACCACATCGTGATACATGATGGCGGGCACATAAGAAAGGCTGGCCAAGGGATCCAAAGCAAAGGGATCCCGCTCCAGTTGGGTCTCTAAGGAGATGGGCAAGCGCTGTTGAGCCGCTTTAGCGTGGGCGCGGGGGGCAGGGATCTCCGCTAGAGGTGGCGAGAGCCCCGGCAGGCGGCTGACCCAGTCGGGATGAGCAGTTGCCCAGGCCACCAGGGCCCCAGCCCCAAATCCCAGCAGGATCACCAGCAAGCTTAAGAAGGGGAGTAACCTCGGTCGAGACTTGACCAGCGGACGTCGAGAGGAAGAGGAAAAGCTCTGTCGTGGAGTGGGCGAGGGGTACGGCTGGGATCCCCTTGCTGACCCAAAGCCTGCATGGCCTTGGGGCATCGACCCTCCCAAGCGCGTCGGCTGTCGTCGAGATGTCATGGCCTCACTCCCCACTCCCAATTGCAAAAGCTCAGCCCTCGCCGGAACGCCTTTTCCTACCCAAAGCCCACCCCCAGGACAGCAGGAAAAGGCAGCCTTCCAGGCAACGGCAAAACCAACGCCAGCCTACCACCCCATCCTCAGGTTGGGGATAGGGGAGAAATCGCCGCATGCTTTCTACAGGGATCCCTCGTTGAAATTGTTTGAACCAGAACGGCCTGGACGGGTGGCCTGAAAGAACCCAGAACCTCCCAGGAAGCCGCCCGCTACTCAAGGGTGCTTAGCAGATTGGACTCGGCAATGCTGACGATCTTGCCTCCCATTTGGGTGATCCGTTTCACTTCTTGGGAAAGGCGGCTGAAGGGCACTTTGTACTCGACAACACTTCTGCGCACACCTCCTCCCACGAGGCCGGATACCTTGATGGCGAAGATTTTATCGCTATTGGGCAGCCCTCCTTCTGAGCTGCTGGCCTGAGCAACCTCTGGTTCTGGAGCCAATGCCACCTGAGGCGCCGTGGCGACGCTCTCCCGCTCCAGGAGTAGCCGCCAGCTGCGGGGATAGGCAGGCGCCAAACGATAGACCACCTTATAGGAGCCGGCTATGTGGTCATCCTCGGCCTCCACCTTCACCACAGTTCCCGCTGGAATGTCCAGCTTGGCCCCCTTAGACATGACTTTAATTCCCGGCCAATTGGTGGGCACATCCGTCAGCAGCTCGACCTCAAAGGCTTGATCCCCCAACAACAACTTGGCCATCTCAACAACTCCGTTTTGCTCAGCACTCAGTGGCGAGAGAGCCGCTCACAGCCACAGCTTTACCGTCAGACATTCTACCGCTGCCAGGTGCCCACCAGAAGCTTCCCGCTGGCATGGGTCAGCTGACGTCCTCCCTTCAACGAATTGAGGGAGATCACTGATGTCCTCCCATTCTAGAATTGGGGTGTTGTAGATTTGTTAAGCAGCTGTAGATTTATTGCGGAGGTAGAGGGAGCGCCATGAACCTGTTGAGCTTGGCCTTGCCGGATCTGTCGGCAGCTTCGGATGGGTTAGCCGCCACCTTGCAGCCCGTAGCCCAGTTTTTTGCCGGCCTTAACTTGCCCCAACCCATTGTGCAATGGGGTCACCCCTTGATGATGGGGATCGTGGTGGTGGTGATGGGCAGCTTTGTCGGCCTGACTGGGTGGCGAGGACGGGCCTTGCGTCTGGCAGCCGCCTCCACAGCGCCAGAGGGATCCCTGCCGGAAGCGGCCCAGAAGCCTCTGCTTGACCACCGCAAATTGGCCCCCTGGATGGCCACCTTCATTGCCTTGGGCTACACTGGCGGCCTTCTTTCTCTGGTGATGCAAGGGAAGCCCCTGTTGAGCAGCCCCCATTTTTGGACGGGATCCCTGGTGTTGCTGTTGTTGGCGGTGAATGGAGCTTTGTCCCTCAGCGGCTTTGGGGGCAACCGCGCTGCTTTGCGCACCACCCATGCCTATGTGGGCAGCCTCATTCTATGTGTACTGTTTGCCCATGCCCTGCTTGGGCTCAAGCTGGGTTTGTCGTTGTGAGTGGCAGTAGGCTTCCCTCTGCCTGGGCAGGAACTAGCGATAAGGCTGCAGGGATTGCAGCAGGTGGAGCACGGTGAAAGTGCCGATACCCAGCAGGACGACGGATCCCACCAGGTAGCTGCTGGCATTGGAGCGCTCCTGATACATTTACGCTGAACACTGCTGAACATCACTGTTCAACTATGCAGCGATAGCATTCTGTTTGTTTCCAACCAGAATGGCGGTATCCCGCAAAGCTTTGAGTAGAATACCCAAAGCGCAGTTTCCGTGTCGTCTTACTACCAATTTTCTGCTTTGCTTTGGCTACCATGTTGGCAGACTCGAAAGTAAACAGAAAGATCAACTGGTAGTAATCCGTACTGAACATATTATACATTAATTTTCAGTATAGTTGAGCTTATTATTGACTAGAGTCATGCTCTTCCAAGAGGGCTTCAGGGGATTTGGGGGCAATCATAAACCTTTCCCCAGAAAGGGGTTTTCGGATCACGGGATCCCCTGCCTCAAAACGCACCTGCCCCATGGTAAACGCCATCGCGTCCACCGGAATCACCCATTCCTTATAGATAAAAGCTCGGGTGGAGCGATTTTCTGTTCTCACTCCGGAAAGGTAGCGCTTGAGATTGAAGTTGAACCGGCTGGGCCCTTTTCCTGGAAAAATATGCTCATCCACAACCGACATAGCCTCTATCTCCGCACCTGTGGGATCCACCCTCACCCTTCCAGTTTCGTCTTCGATGAAAAAAGGGATCTGGCGAACCACCGAGTGAAGGGTTTCGTCTCTCGTTCTCGTCTCTCTTTCAAGGAGATATTCCCGACCTGTGCTCGGATCGTAATACACGTTGGCGTAGTGTTTTTGGGGAGAGCTTACTTCGGAAAACGGCGATTTTTGAGGATAGCCTGGAGAGCCAAGCTGCTGGGGGTAGTCGGGGTAACCAGGCTTTTTCTGGAAAGAACCGGAACCGGGGTAGCCAGGGTTGGGCTTTTGTGGAAAAGAATTAGAGTAGTCGGGATCAACCCTTTTCTGAAAAGAACCGGAGTCAGAGTAGCCCAAGCCGGGCTTTTTCCCGACCATCTCCCCCGGATAGGATTTTGCTCGGGATCCCAAGCGTAGAGCGTTCTGATATTCGCCTTCGCTGATCCGTTCGCTATACGCTACATCGCCTCGGCTATTCAAATACCTTCGATAGCATTCGATCTCGTCATACTCCCAAGAGATCTCAGACTTGTAGTAGACGCAAGGCTGTCGCGAAAGTTCCGATACCAAAGGCCGATCGCACACAACCCTGCCGTAAACTTGAGCCAAGTTTGCTCCTTTTGCCTGGGGGTTGGTCTGACCGAGATGGCGAAGCTCGGCTATCTTGAGCAACCGAGTTGCAGAGAGCTGTTGAACCAACCTTTGGGAGCGCAAATACTCAACAAACGAAAACAGAGAGGCAGGAAGACAAAGCAGACCAAGCAGCATCAGCCAGTTCATAAAGGCCTTCCTTTCCGGGGGTGGGAGTGAAGTTGGCCTCATGCTAGCAGTTACCTGTGAAACAGGATTTAAGAGAAGTTTAAGGCAATCCCGAATGCGGGCAGTTCCAAACTTTACCAAGAAGCTAGGCCTGAAGCCCCGCCCTTCCAGGACGGCTTTTGCCCTGTTAGACCTGCGATAAGATACACCCACGCTGGTCAGAGAAGCCAAACTCCTCAACGCCACTCCAGCGCAGTACCAAGCCTTGGATGACAGAGTACACCGGCCAGGTGGTGGGGCTGGATGTGGGCGACAGCAGTGGGCAAGCTGTGCCGTGTCTCCAGTTTTTGCGTCGTGCCGAAAGGAGATTGAAGCAACAGCAAAGAAGACTGAGCAGAAAGTTAGGCCCACGGCCCGCTGGCGTGAATAGGAAGGGGGTAAAACCTCAATACAGCAACTACCACAAGTAGAGGAAGCGGCTTGGCGAGGTACACTTCAACCAAATCAAAGTCTGGCGCCAGCGTAGAGACCGGGTTATTGAGCTAGCCCAGTGTGTGGGAATGTCTCACGACATTGTGGTTTATGAGGACTTGCAGGTGCAGAACTTGGTGAGAAATCACCACTTGGCCAAGTCTTTCACGCTAGCGGCGCGGAGCGCTTGGGGGAACGACTGGGGAGATAGGCACCGCCGTCGTGGAGGGGAAACCTGATACAGCTAAGTGCTGTCGCAGAACCAGGAACCAGAATCCTTGCTCTTTGGGGCGGGGGGCATGTCAATCGCGCAACACGTAGCCTACCCCGCGCACCGTCTGGATAAGGCGCTTCTCCCCTGGGCCTTCGATCTTGAGGCGCAAGTAGCGAATATAGACCTCGATGATATTGGAGTCGCCCGTGAAGTCGCAGCCCCACACATGCTCTAAGATCTGTTGGCGGGTGAGCACCTGACGGGGGTGTTCCATCAAGTAGCGCAACAGGTCGTATTCTTTGGCCGTCAGCTCCACCTGTCGCTCTCCCCGGGTTACCTCCCGCGTTACGGGATCCAGGGTCAGGTCCATGAACACCAACTGGCCGTCGCGGGATCGCTTTGGCTGCTGCAAATAGATCCGTATCCGAGCCAGCAGATCCTGAATGCTGAAAGGCTTGACCACGTAGTCATCCGCCCCAGCGTCCAAGCTTGCTGCCCGATCCGCCACCTCATCTCTGGCGGTCATCAACACCACCGGCACGCGGTTGCCCGTTGAGCGCAGCTGCCGACAAAGGTCCAGGCCTGAGATCCCGGGCAACATCCAGTCCAACAGCACCAAGTCGGGGTTTTGGTCGCAGGCTGCCCTCAACCCGGCCATGCCATCGCTGGCTACGCTGACTCGATATCCCTCACCGGCCAGCTCGGTCTCTAGGAAACGGGCCAGCTTGGATTCGCTTTCGATCACCAGAATGTGGGCAGAAGAGGGTTCAGGCTCTGGCATACGCTCTCTTGCTGAATCCAAGGAAGACGCCGAAAAACTTGCTCATTGCCCCCAAGCATATCTCAACCGTATGGATTGGCAGTCGAGATGACTGAATCCGTCCTAGCCTGCAACAGCCTTGTGGAATTGCCTGGGGTTGATATCAGCAAGTGCTTTGAGTTATTCAAAAGGCATTCATGTACCTTATCACCATGAGTATCCTAAGCCATGACCCTCTC
Source organism: Thermostichus sp. MS-CIW-41 (assembly GCF_054058915.1). Taxonomy (NCBI): domain Bacteria; kingdom Bacillati; phylum Cyanobacteriota; class Cyanophyceae; order Thermostichales; family Thermostichaceae; genus Thermostichus; species Thermostichus sp. MS-CIW-41. The sequence goes on along the minus strand of NZ_JBSSBO010000021.1, from coordinate 23,451 downwards.
TCCTGTTCGGCTCACCCCGCCCCTACCTCCCATTCGATGGGAAAAACTGCCGGAAGACTTTCCCTTGCCGGATGAGCCTGTGGAAAGCACCTTACAGCCCCTTTTGGCTGCTGCTCTGCGTGAGGCATTGGAACTCGCTCAGATGATCCCTGCCCAGGCTTTGATCGCCTCCAACTTTGGCCTTTGCAGCACTGTCGGGGACAAGGTGGTGGTGAAAGCCCCCGACTGGGTTTATGTGCCCGCAGTACAGCCGATTCCCGAAGGAGAGATCCGCCGCAGCTATACCCCCCACCTAGAAGGGGATCCCCCGGCGATTGTGATGGAATTCATCTCCGAAACCGAGGGCGGCGAGTACTCCATCAATCCCCACTATCCCTATGGAAAATGGTATTTCTACGAGCGCATTTTGCAGGTGCCTGTCTATGTAATCTTTCATCCCAAAACCGGTGAGCTGGATGTCTACCGCCTGGAGAATGGCCGCTATACCCCTGTATCGGCGGATGAAAACCGTCGCTACTGGATCCCGGAGATTGGCTTGTTTTTGGGGGTGTGGCGGGGACAAAAAGCCGAGACCAAAGCCAACTGGTTGCGGTGGTGGACTGCCGATGGGAATTTGCTCCTATGGGGAATCGAACAGGTAGAGCAGGAGCGGCAGCGGGCCGAACAGGAGCGGCAGCGGGCTGAGGCGGCAGAAGCAGCCCTCGAACAGGCCCGTCTGGAACAGCAGCGCCTAGCCGCGAAATTGCGGGAGTTGGGCGTGGATCCCGAGGCAATAGCCGATTGAGGGCTCTCCTAGTAGGTGCGCCCGCGCCAAGAGCGGGGCCGGCTGAGGGCAGATAGGATTATCCGCAGAACGGCCAAGGGATCCGCCAGCGGAGAGATCCAAAACGTCCAGGGGGGATCCTGATAGGAGCCGCGAATGCCCAGTAGTACACCTAAGCGCAGAATCAGTAAGCCTAGGTTAAGCCCCAGCAGCACCTGCTCCGTCAGGGAAAAGGGAAACCCCATCCCGGCTTTGCCCAACAGCCCTACAACCACCGGCCCAGGGATCCCTTGGGTCAGGACGAGAAGCGCCATATCCCCCCACAACTGGGCCACAGGGGTGGCATCTTTCAAATCGAGGGATCGGCCCCACTCTCGCCAAGTTTCGCCAAAAGAAGTGTACATGCGCACCTTGAGCAGGTGCCGACCGTCGTAAAAAGCTACTTTAAAGCCGGCTGCCGCAATCTGCCGCACCAAGGTGACATCGTCACAGAAGGAGGCCCGCGCCACTGTGTAGCCATTCATCGCTTCCAGCACCGACCGGCGCACCAGCATACATTGCCCATTGGCCATCGTCCGTTCTGGCAGGGTAGCCCTGTCTCCGGCTGCCCCATAGCGATAGATCAGGATTACCAAAAGAGCCGGTTGCAGCCAGCCTTCCCCCCAGTGCTGCAAGATAAACTGCGGTGCCAGGGTGATCAGATCCAGACCTTGGGCCTGGGCAGTTTCCAGCAGGCGCTCCACCAAGCCTGGCTGGGGGCGGGTATCGGCGTCGATGCCCAGGATCCACTCAGAGGCCGGATCCGACTGGAGAAATCCGTAGTGCAAAGCCCAGGGGCGGCCCACCCATCCGCCGGGGAGGGGATCGTCGGTCAGCAGGCGAAAGCGGGGATCCCGCTTGGCCATCTGCAGCACTTTTTCGGGGGTGCCATCTTGAGAGCGGCTGTCCACCACCAGCACCTCCCGCAGGACGGAGCTCTGTTGGTGCAATCCTTCCAGGCAGGGATCGATGCGTTCCGCTTCGTTGAGAGTAGGCAGCAACACGCTGACCAAGCCCGGCTGCAAAGGGATCCCAGGCTGACCGGGAGGCAGAGGGGAAGGGCGCCGCAAAGAGGGCAGCAGCCGCGCCAGCAGCACCGCCAGCATCGGCACTTGCATAACCAATAGGCTCAGGGCGGCAGCATCTCCAGCCCAGGCAGGGATCCCGTTCATGCCAGTTCTAACCTGTAAGGGAAAAGTGTCCAAGAATGCTTGCAAGAGAAGCCCAGGGAGGACAAACTCATACTCATGGTGATTTAGCAATTCAAAATCAGTCTGGTTGCATCGTGCCTGTGCCCATCCCCCCTCAAACCTGACGGGCTTTTCATGGATGTCTTCATCCGGCTCAGCCACAAGGGATCCCCTGTTACGGTTGTGAAATTGCACAGTGAAAGGCTCAACGCCGCGATTGCCCGCGAGGTACGGAAAGAGCTAAGCCAAATTCTCACCGAGAAACCGGGGCATTTCTTGTTGGATCTTAGTCAGGTTAGCCTGATCGACAGCATGGGGTTGTCGGTTCTGGTTTGGGCGCATCGCCATTGCCGCACTTTAGGCTATCAACTCAAGTTCTGCAGCCTGCAGGAGCAAGTCAAGCTGCTCTTCTCCATCACCGGCTTGGATGCCATTTACGAGATCTACCCCTCTGTAGAAAAGGCACTTGAGTCTTTTCCGTAGCTCTCCCTATCGGGTCAACTGAGAACCGTCAGGGATCAGCTTCTCAACACCTGGATTAGCCTAACGGTTGAAAACCCGCTCAGGGAGTGGGGTTATCGTTTTGCCTCTCGACCGTCTGGGGCCGGTTCACCTGAGCATAAATCTCTGCTTGCTGCTGGATTTGCTCCCGAACTTGGGGCGGGGCCAGCCGGGCTGCTTGCTCAAACAGCTCAGGCGCTTTTGCCCGTAGGTTTTCATCGGTGGCGGAGCTGAGGGCTATGGCTTTGCCGAGCACGGGAGTGAAATCACTGGGATCCGCCGCAATCAACTTGTCGTAGAGGACTACAGCTTTCTCAGTCTGGTTGTTGCGGGCGTAGACAAAGGCCAAGCGCAAACGTACATCATTATCTTCCGGCACTTCTTCAAGATGCTTCTCCAGTAGGGCAATGGCCTCAGAGGTGCGGCCCAGGGTTAGCTGCACATCCACCAACTGTTGTAGCACCTGGCCATCTTTGGGATCCCCCTCGTAAAGGATCTGGAGCTGTTCTAATGCCCCTTCAAAATCCCCCGTATCCTGCTGGATTTCGGCCAAAAAGGCTCTCAGTTGCCGATTTTCGGGCTCCAGTTGTACCAGCTTCTTCAGCGGCTCAATGGCCCCTTGCGGCTCGTTCAATTGCAGTTGGGTGTCGATCAACCCCCGCAGGGCAATGGGGTTATCCGGCTCCCGCTCCAGCACGACGCGATAGCCGTCTGCCTGGGCCCGCAGTTGCTCGGTTACCAGGCTGGCCTCTGGAGATTCGGAAGGCCCGAGGGCCTGGAATAGCGGGCCAAAGGAGAAGCCCAAGAAAGTTACCGTGCCCACCACCAGCAGCAAAATGTTGAGGAGCTTGCGGGCTGGGGATTCTTGGGGTTTGGACTGAGGCATAAAGGGCTCGCGCAGAAGACTCCTCTGTACTCTATCATCGGCGCCGGGGCAGGCTGCGGGGTGAGGTTACCCAATACCCAAAACTTTTGAAAACAGCATCCAAGGGGAGGGCAATGCCGTACTGAATTTAGGTAGTGCTGAATCTTTTTGCCACCCCTCACTCCCTCTTAACCATGCGGATCACCTGTTACCCCGACAACCTCACCTTGGAAGCCAATCCCCTGCTCACGGTTCTGGAAAATCTGCTCAAGGCGGGGGTGCGCCATGTCCATGCCTGTGGGGGCAATGCCGCCTGCTCCACCTGTCGCATTCTGATTTTGGAAGGCAGCCAAAACTGCCGCAGCATGACCCCTGCCGAGAAGAAGTTAGCTCAACGGCTAGACCTTCCTGTACATATTCGTCTGGCCTGTCAAACCCGCATCACCGGAGATGTCACCCTGCAACGGCTGGTGATCGATAAAGCAGATGTGGAAGTAGCTCAACATCAATTGCAGGCCCACTCGGTCGGCAGCCAAGTCACCGCCGCCATTCTCAGCGCTTCCCTGCGGGGGACGGCCAACTTCGACGAGGAGAACTTTCCCTACGATGTTGTCTACACCTTGGGTCGCTACTTCGCCCAAATGGGGGCCTTGGTGCAGCAATATGGGGGAGTACTGGCCAACCAGAGCGGGCTGAGAAGTCTGGCTTTGTTTGGTCTCAAACAACCCGAGCTGGCCATACAGCAGGCGCTGCAGGCGGGGTTGGCGCTTGGGCAGTCGGTGGTGGAGTTGAACAGGTGTTTGCGGCAACTCTCCTACCCGCAGGTCAAGCTTGCCATCGGGATCCACTACGGCCCAGTCCTTTTGCTGCCCCTCGATCCCCAAGATCCGCAGCGGTTGTCCGCCTTCGGGAAGTCGGTTCAGTTTGCCACCTGGCTGGAGTCGGTTGAGGATGTTTCGCAAGGGGGGGAACAGTCTGAGGAACAGAGCTCCCGGTTGCTCATCTCGGCAGCTGTGTATCGAGCCGTGGAAGGGCAACTCCTGCAGGTGGAGCCTCTTTCGGTGAAACCTTTTCCCAACGCCAAACCCATCCGAGTTTACAGGGTGCACCCTGACCAAGTTAGCTTGCCGGCTGGCGAGGAGGAAGCTCCAGAAGCAGCCAAGCCCGAACCGATTGGATGGCTGGAAGCGCTCCGGGAATGGCTACAGGCTTGGTCTCGTTTTTGAGGGATCCCTTCAGGCAAAAACGCCATCCCTTTGCTGCACCTGGGCCCTCAGGTAGGGGATCCCCACCCGATGGCAGTAATCTCCAAAGCTCTCGCCAGGACGGCGCTCCTGCTTGTAGGCCTGCAGGAGAACTCTCATGAGCGGCACGATCTGGCTGATGTGCACCCGCTCCTGAAACACTTGCGCCAGGCGATCCCCGCGGGGGCTGGCTCCCAGCCAAATCTGGTAGTAGCCATCGGGGGCGGATCCCACCAATCCCAGCTCGGCCAGGTAGGGTCGGGCACAGCCGTTGGGGCAGCCGGTCATGCGTACCAAGAAGGGCGAATCTTGCAGATCCAGCTCCTGCAACAGCTGATCCAACTGGCGCACCAGCCCTGGCAAAGCTCGCTCCGACTCAGTAATGGCCAAGCCGCAAGTGGGCAGCGCCGGACAGGCCATCGACAGCCGCACCAGTTGGGGGATCTCTTCCTTGGAAAGCACCCCGTGGGATTTGAGGATCTGGTTGATGGCATCCCGCTGCTGCTCCGCAATGTCGATGAAAAGTAAATCCTGAGTGGGGGTCAGCCGCACGTGCAGAGAAAAGGCTTCCACAATCCGGCGCAGCGCCGTTTTGAGCTGCCGCTCTGGGGTGTCCTGGATACGGCCATTTTCGATGGAAATGCCCAAAAACCAACGGCCATCCCCCTGCTCGTGCCAGCCCAGGTAGTCGTCGCTGTTGGGAACAAACTTGGGTAGGGGGCGAAACCGGGGCAATTTTTCCCCCACATACTCCTCGACAACGCGGCGAAACTTGCGGATCCCCCAGTCTCTCACCAAGTATTTCAACCGCGCCTGCTTGCGGTCGTGCCGGTTGCCGTAGTCCCGCTGTACCGCCAAAACCGCTTGGCAAACCCGATACACCGCCTCCGGAGGGGCAAAGCAGAGCTTCTGGGCCAGTAAGGGCTGGGTTTCTTCCTTGCCGTGGGTACGCCCCATGCCCCCACCCACCACAATGTTGAAGCCCTTCAAGTTGCCCTTGCGGTCGGTGAGCACAATCAAGCCCAGGTCCTGGGAGTACACATCTACCGTGTTTTCCCCAGCTACGGTGATGGCTGTCTTGAACTTGCGGGGCAAATATACGGGGCCATACAGAGGTTCTGGCCCCTCCAGGCGCACCCCGTTGCCGACAAACTTCTCGGCTTCCACCACTTCCTCATCCACCGGCGGGATGGGAATGGGCTCGCCATCCACCCAGATCTCGTAGTAGGCAGAGGTTTTTGGAGCCAACAGATCCGCCAGCTTGCGGGCATACTCTTGGGCATAGCGATAGGCAGGGCGATTTTTGTAGGGGGCCACCGGTGCCATCACGTTGCGGTTGACATCGCCGCAGGCGGCCAGGGTGGATCCCATCTGCTTGAGAATGCTGGCTATGGTGGCCTTGAGGTTTTTCTTGAGGATCCCATGCAACTGAAAGGTTTGCCGCGTTGTGGCTCGCAGGGTGCCATTGCCGTACTCATCGGCCAGCCGATCCAGGGTCAAGTAAAGCTGGGGGGGCACGTGTCCCCCTGGGATGCGGGTGCGCAACATCATCGAATAGGCCCGCTCCAGCCCCTCCTGCTTTCGCTGCTGCCGCCGATCCCGGTCGTCCTGCTGGTAAGCCCCGTGAAACTTCAGCACCTGCACCGCTGCTTCGCTGAAGTGGGTGGTGTCTTGGGCCAGCTCCTGCTGAAGGGGATCCCGTAGAAAGTGGCTGTCTGCCTTGATCTGCTCCACCTTGGAGCGCTTGGCCTCGGATGGGATCATGGGGGGCATTGATAATCTCCAGTAAACCGGTCGGAATACTTGTGAATAACAGGCTATCACCTCCTTTGAAGAGCGTCCAGTTGGAAAAGTCAGCCTCCTATCCGGGTTTTGTCCCAAACCCGCAAAACTTGTCATTTGAGTCAGCTGGAGATGTCGGCGCTGCTAGCTGGCCAGGGCTAGGCGGGCACCGTACTCCTGCACCGACCACAGTTGCCAGGCACAATTCCCCTGCAGCTCCAAGACCAAGTCGTGGTAGGCCAGGAGGGTGGGGCGATGGCCGACGCTGATGTAGGTGGTGTTCAAGTGTTGCAGTTGCAGGTAGAGCAGTTTTTCGTTGGCCACATCCAGGGCGCTGGTGGCCTCGTCCAAAATGGCGTAGCGGGGCTGGGTGATCAAAATGCGGGCGAAGGCAAGGCGCTGCTGTTCCCCTAGGGAGAGGGTGCTGGCCCAATCTTTCTCCACATCAAAGCCGCCCACCCGCTCCGGCAAGTCCCCCAAGTTCACCTGGGCCAAGACTCGGATGAGATCTTCATCGGTGAGGTCTCGGCGGCGTTTGGGATAGAGCAGTTGATCCCGCAGGGATCCCAGCAGCATATAGGGTTTCTGGGGCAAAAAGAGCATCTCCTGAGTATCTGGGCGGGCGATGGATCCCTGGCCGTTGGTCCATAGGCCGGCAATGGCCCGCAACAGGGAACTTTTGCCGCTGCCGCTAACACCGACAATCAAAAGCCGCTGGCCGGCTTCCAAGGCGAAGGAGAGATCCCGCACCAGGGTTCGTTCTGAATTGGGGGTGAGCAAAGTGACGTGGTTTAGCGCCAATTGCTGGGCAATGCGAGTTTGAATGTTGCTTTCCTGAGCGCCGGTGTGGCGCAGCGCCGGATCTTCCAGAGACTCGTGAAAGGAGCCTAAGCGGTTGATCCCAGCGGCAAAACTGGAAATGCTTTGAATCTGGTTGGCCACAATGGAGAGGGCGCTCAACACCTGGCTGAAGGCAATGGTGGCTTGGGTAATGGTGCCGAAATCTCGCACGCCGCTGAAGTAAAGGGGGGCGACGATGACATAGGGCACAATGCGGGTGAAATAGTTGTAGGCGTATTGGAAAATATCGATGATGGCCTGCCAGATGATCAGCAAGTTAAAATTGCGCAAGGCCGCACCAAAGCGATGCAAAATTTGCCTGAGTTCTTGATCCTCTCCCTGGTAGAAGGCAATGGACTCGGCATTATCCCGCACGTGCACTAAGCTGTAGCGAAAATCGGCTTCGTAGCGCAGTTGATCGAAGTTAATTTTGATCAGCTTGCGACCAGCCAAAATGGCAACGGCGGTACCAATGGTGGCATAGACCACCAGCCCCAACGCCAACGGACGAGAAATGCCATAGAGAATGCCAGTAAAAGCATAGAGGGTGAGAATCGAGTCGAGAATGTCCAACAGGAAGGAGAGGGTGGTGCCGGTAAAGGAGCGAACATCCTCGGAAATGCGCTGGTCGGGGTTGTCGATTTCGGTGTTGGCGGCGTTGGAATCCAGCTCGTAGTAAGCCCGCTGATTGAAGTAGCGATCCAGAAAATGATCGGTCAGCCATTCTCGCCAAAACAGCCCTAGCTTGAGGCGAGTGTAGCGGTAGATCACCAAAATGGGAATAGCTGAGATAATCAGCACTCCATAAATAATCAAAAATTGCCAGAAAGTGGGCTCTTCTTTTTGCTGCAGAGCTGTGTCGATAAACCGAAAGATAAAGCTAATCATCACGTTCAGCCGGTTTACCGTCAGCGACAGAAACAGCAAAAAGGTGAGCAGCGCCCACTGCAACCAGCGCTGGCGAAGCTGCCGCCACACTGCCCCAAAACAAAGGCTGCTCAAAGCCAAGCTGATCGCGGCTACCCACAGCACCGGCGAGGACAAGTTTCTCTCCGTTTGGGCCACCAATCCGGCTGCCACATTGGTAAAAAACTCCGGGAACAGGGCCTGACCGACCAAAGTTACCCCAATCTCCACAAAGAACATCAGGGCAACCACAAACACCATGGCCGCTGCCAGCAAGCCCAAAAAGATCCAGCCCCCATAGCGTACTCTGGGGTAAAAGTAGGGCTGGGCCACCGTGATAAACCGATCCCACAGTTTGCGGTCAAAGTTAAATTGAGAGGCTTGGGATTCCATTGTTGTGGTCGGCGGAGAGAGCAAGATCGACATCTCTCAGGCTAGCAGGCCACGGCTGCCAATCTGTGTTCAACAGGAGCGGATTCATTGGGGGTGGAACAGGTTCGGTGTCTCTTCAACCTTGCAACCGGTTTTGCCAAGCCGATTGGGCCGCCAGCCACACCGTCTGAACCGGCACGTGAAACTCCTGGGCGCGGGCCACACAATCGCGAAACTCCGGCTGAGCGTTGACGATGCGGCCATGGTGGCGGGCCACTTTGATGTCGACCAAGCCGTAAGGGGTTTCCACCCGCTCGATAACCCGCTCCAGCAGGGTGCGCTGCTGTTGGAAGTGGCGAATGCCCAGGGTGGTGGTCTCCCGGAAGATGAGATCTTGACACTCCGGCACCCGATCCGGCGGACAGATGACGGTAAGCAGGATCCCCGGCCGCCCCTGTTTCATGGTGATCGGCTGGGTAAACACGTCCCAGGCCCCGAGGGCCAACAACTGCTCGCAGGTGTAGGCAACCACTTGGGGGTTGAGATCGTCGATTTGGGTCTGCAACACCGATACCGTTTCCGTTAGCTCTCCCCCATCGGCTTCCCCAATCCAGAGACGAAACACGTTGGGAATGGGCAGCTCTTGGGCACCGGCCCCACGCCCCACTTTTTCCACCCGCATCGGCGGACAGGGGCCAAACTCTTCCGCCAACGCCACAGCCAAGGCTGCTCCTGTGGGGGTCACCAGCTCGGCTTCCACCCCGTTGCTGAACACCGGCACGCGGCCCATTTCCCACAACTCGATCACCGCCGGCACCGGCACGGCCAATTTGCCATGCTCTGTGCTCACCCAGCCGCCCCCAACAGGATGGGGGGATGACAACACCCGCTCCACCTGCAGCCAATCCAGGCCAATGCAAGTGCCGACAATATCCACCAAAGCATCCACTGCCCCCACTTCGTGAAAGTGCACTTTTTCCACAGGCATCTGATGGACTTTTGCTTCCGCCTGCGCCAACTTTTCAAACACCGCCAAGCTGCGGGCCTTAATGGCTGGGGAAAGCTGGGATCCCGCGATCAAAGCCTGAATCTCTGCCCAATGCCGAGCAAGGGATCCCCCACTCTGGGATCCCAGCACCTCCACCACAGCTTGCAGAGCAGGCTGCCCACACCGCTGCACCCGGCTCACCTGCAGGCTATATTCCCCCTCGATGCCCAACGCCTGGAGCTGACGGTTGAGGTACTCCAAAGGCACCCCGCAATCCAGCAGGGCTCCTAGACACATATCGCCGGCAATGCCCGCCGCACAGTCGAAGTAGGCTATTTTCATGCTGGAGAACTGGGGGTAGCCGCTGCCGCCAGAATGGACTTGGATCCCTCTTGATTGTAGGCAGCAACCGGCCTGGAAAAGGCGATGGGAGAAGAATCAAGCTTCTCCAGAGTCGGAAGATTCAGAAGATCGGGCAGCAGATTCACGCCACTGTTGGATGATGTTGCCCAAATTGCGCCGGAATTCTCCAATTCCCAGCAGGGATCCCGGCTCGGGATCCCAGGAAGCTGAGAACACACCGTAGCTGATGCCCAAAAAACCAAGGCCAAACAAAGTTAGCGACTCCGCCAAGGTGAAGTAAGGGGGCAGAGGAACCACGTGGTTGGTCAAGAGATAGTAATTCACAAAAAAGCTGCTCAGACCTAGCCCCGAAGGGATCCCAGAAAACACCAGAATCCGCCGCACCATCCGCCGGCTGACCTCAGGGGGAATCACGGCAACAGGCTCCTTCTTGGCCGGCTTCTTCTCCACCTCAACAGAGGCGGAGGGAGAGCGACGGCGAAAGGTTTTGGACTGGCGGCTGGATTTGCCCACGAAGACAGATCTCCGATAGCGTTTTGGATGGGCTGCCTACTTTTTCACCCGGATGTTCAGCCGTTCGGCCAGCTCCCGGAAGCGGTCAGGAGAATGCTTGGCGATGTAGTTGAGCAAACGCTTGCGACGACCGATCATCATCAGCAGGCCGCGGCGGGAGTTGAAATCCTTCGGGTTTCTCTGAAGGTGCTGAGAGAGCTGGTTGATGCGGCTGGTGAGCAGAGCCACTTGCACCTCGGCAGAACCGGTGTCGGTGTCGTGCAGTCGATAGCTCTCAATGATCTGCTGCTTCTCTTGTTGCAATAAGGCCATAAGATCAAGGGACTGGATGCACTGCTTCAAGATAATAACATCGGCTTTTCCTCCCTCGCTATGGCCGAGGAGGGTTATGGAGAGAATGGGATATGACAACAACCTCTGGGGATCCTCCGGCACTGCCCGCTTTGCTGGAGCTGTTGAACTCACAAGACTTGGGAAATCGGCTGCGCGCTGTCAACAAAGCCAGAGAACTGCCTGGGCCAGAAGCCCTGACATTGCTGCAGCGAGCGATTCACGACGAGAATGCCCGCGTCCGTTATGCTGCCATCAGCCAGATGGGCACCCTGTCTGGCGTCGATCCGAACCTACTGTTGCCCATTTTGCAGCGCTCTTTGCGAGAGGATCCGGAGTTCGATGTGCGGGCTGCTGCCGCCGCTGCCCTGGGGGATCTCAAGCAGCCACAGGCCCTGGCCGATCTTCTGGAAGCTTATCGGCGAGAAACGGAGTGGCTGGTACGGTTTAGCATCATCGCTGCCCTGGGAGAGCTGGGGAACCCTGCCGCCTTCGACACTCTGGTGGAAGCTTTGCAGGACAAGAGCGAGCTGATCACCACAGCCGCTGCCGCTGCCTTGGGCGATCTGGGGGATCCGCGGGCCATCCCCTACCTGGATCCCCTCATTGATTCCGACGACTGGCAACTGCGCTACCGCGTCTGCATTGCCCTGGCCAAGTTGGGAACAGAAGCCGCTCGCGCCGGACTGACCCGGCTGGCCCAGGATTCCCAAGAACAGGTGGCCGTACATGCCCGGGCTGCCTTGGGATCCCTGTAGATCCCTAGCTCATGGCATTGATGATGTAGTCAAAGTAAGGGGCGGCTTCAGCGGCTGCCGCCGGCTCCAACAAGCTGAGGGCAGCTTCCTTCAAAAAGACAATCGCATCGATCATGCCGGCGATGGGTACATTGAGGGCATTGTACATTTCCCGCACCCCTATCAGGCCGATAGACTCAATCGGCTCTTTGCTGCCGGCAATAATGCCATAGGTCACCAGACGCAGATACCAGTCGTAATCTCGCAAACATTGGTTGTAGCGCTTGTCACCGTAGGCATTGCCACCGGGTTGCACGTACTCGGGCCGCTTGGCGAATAGCTGCTTCTGGGCCTGGTCAATGATGCGCTTTTTGTTTTCTGCTAACACCTGAGCGATTTGCAAGCGCCTCTCGCCGGTGGTCATGTAATTCCTGATGGCTTCCAGTTCGCTAACTGAGAGGTAACGCAGCTGGTCATCCGCGGTCTCGATGATCTGGTTGATCACGCTCACGGTAGGGATTCTCCTGTTTTCTAACTTGCTTTCAATTCGGTTCATCAATTCGCAACCCATCCCCCCAGCCCAAGGTCGGCCCAAGAGATGAGCAGGTAGCTCGGCAAGCCAGCGCCGCCGGCTGCTCCCAGTTTAGGATAGGGCAAACCTTCCCTCAAGCACTTTGGCGTGACTCCATCTCGAGACTGGCCCTAGATCCGGCCTCGCAGCCATTGGGCCATCTCATTGCGGCGTGGGGCAGCCTCCAGACACACCTCTTCGGTAATCCGCCCCTCTTGGTAAAGCCTAAACAGGGATTGATTCATGGTACACATGCCCTCATAGGAGCCGTCGGCGATCAGCTCCTCAATTTCATCCACCGCCCCCCGCTTGATGTAGTCCCGAATGGCATCGGTGTTGCGCATGATCTCGTGGGCCGCAGCTCGCTTGCCATCGGTGGTGCGCACCAGGGTTTGAGCGATGATCGCCACCAGGGTTTCTGCCAGCTGCAGACGCATCGGCTCCTGTTCTTCCGGCTTGTAAATCCCCAGCAGACGCTCGATGGTGCGGACGGCGCTGTTGGTGTGCAGGGTTCCAAAGACCAAGTGGCCCGTCTGGCCGGCCTTCAGGGCAATATCCACCGTCTCTCGATCCCGCATCTCCCCAATCAGGATGATGTCCGGATCTTCCCGCAGAGAGGCTTTCAGGGCATTGGCAAATTCCAGGGTGTGGATCCCGACCTCCCGCTGCCGCACCATCGATTTCTTGCTCTGGTGGACGAACTCGATGGGATCCTCAATGGAAATGATGTGTTTGGGAAAGTTGGAGTTGATGTAGTCCACCATCGCTGCCAAGGTTGTGGACTTACCGGATCCGGTGGGGCCGGTCACCAAAACCAAGCCTTTGTGCTCTTCGGCAATGCGCTTCAAGACTTCCGGCGCCCGCAACTGCTCCAGCGTCAAAATTTTCAACGGGATCAGACGCATCACCATAGCCGGGCCAAGCAGGGAAACAAAGCAGTTGACCCGACACCGCACCAAACCCTCGTACTGGATAGCAGTATCCAGTTCCAAACATTCTTCAAACTGGCGAATTTGGCTCTCCGGCAGGCTTTCCCGCAGCCAGCCATAGAACATCTCGGTGGTGGTGACCGGGTAGTTGGTCAAAAGCATTTGCCCCCGATCCCGAAAGCGGGGCACTTCTCCTACCCCCAAATGAATATCTGAGTAGCCTTTGTCATAGGCTTCCTGCACCAGTTGGCGCAGGGTCAGGCCCGCAGGAGCAGCTGGAGCCACCGGGATCCGACCGGCAGCCGTTGGGCGAGCTGGTGGCGCAAAAGGTGGGGCAGCAGGAGTGGGGACAGGTGGCGACACTGGAGGCCGAGCAGCAGCCGGGGTGGGCGGGGGCATTCGAGGGGGAGCGACAGGATCGGGCACAGGCACCGGTACCTGAGGGGGAGCGACAGCCACACCAGGCGGAAGGGGCCGACCCAGAATGGGGTTGGGGGGGTTTTTGGCGTTGACAGGCCGGGATCCCATCCCTTGGGAAGCTGAACCCAGCACCGGATCCAGTTGCGTTGGAGGCTCCACCGGGGGCGTTTGAGCAGCCGGACGAGGCGGACGCTGCATGACCGGCGGAGCCGGGGGCTGCCAATTGGAGTCCAAATCGGTGGGAAACTGGTTTTCGGGGCTGACCTCGCTCATGACAAGCCTCGCTTCTGGCAGGGTTTGAGTCAATCTTAGGCTAGTATTCCCAGCCTGAGCAGAGGCTTAACCCACTCACCGACAAAGCTCCGGGAAGCTCCCTAAAAATTGGACGGATGGCGAATAAGACTCAAAAACTCCTCACGGGTACGGGGATCCTCCTGAAACACCCCCACCATCGAGCTGGTGACCGTCCAGGAGCCGGCCTTTTGTACCCCCCGCATCACCATGCACATGTGGGTAGCCTCGATAACCACCCCCACCCCGTAGGGATCCAGCACCTCCATCAAGGCCTCAGCAATTTGCCGTGTCAGGCGTTCCTGAACCTGCAGGCGGCGGGAGTACATCTCGACGATACGGGCAATTTTGCTTAGGCCCACCACCTTTTGCTTGGGGATGTAGGCCACATGGGCTTTGCCGATAAAGGGCAGCAGATGGTGCTCGCACAGGCTAAACAGAGACACATCCCGCAACAGCACCATCTCGTCATGGCCCTCATCAAAGATGGCACTGTTCAGTAGCTCCTCCAAAGACTGCCGATACCCACTGGTCAAAAACTTCAAAGCCGCAACCACTCGTTCCGGGGTTTTTCGCAGCCCCTCCCGTTGGGGATCCTCCCCGATCCCCCGCAGCAGCGTCTCCACCGCCGCCACCATAGCCGGATCTGAGACATCCGAGCTACCCAATTCTTCTTCCGCAAAAGTGGCTCGATCTCGAATCACCCGAGACTTGAAATGGGCTTTGTCATCCATTCGAGATTGCGAGCCAGATCCGGGTTTCGCAAGGGTCATAGCAGGATATTCCTTGGTTAACGAAAGGCTAAGAGAACTCGGTGCATGCAACTCAGCTCAGGTGGCATCCAGTCAAAGGCTGCGATAGCCAAAACCCTCCCAAGTCACGGGCAACCCCAAACCAGCCAGGTCTAAAAGGCTCCCACCGCAGGCATGAAGGTGAGATCTTCCACCACCGCACCTGTGGGCAACCGAACAATATAGGTGATCAAATCGGCTACCCATTCCGGCGAGAGCATTTTGGAACGGTCGAAGTTGACCCCTACCGTGCCCGTATCCCAGAGGGACGTGTCCACGGCACCAGGGCACAGGCTGGTGACCCGAATGCCATGCTGTCGTTCCTCTTCGGCCAAAGCTTGAGAAAAGCCCATTAGGCCGAACTTGCTGGCACAGTAAGCTCCCCAGTTGGGAAAAGCTCGCTTGCCCGCAATCGAGATGACGTTGACAATCGTGCCGAAGCGCTGCCGGCGCATTCCGGGAAGTACGGCTTGGGCACACAGAAAAGCTGCCGTCAAGTTCAAGTCGATCACTCGCTGCCAATCCGACAAAGGTAAGGTGGCCAAAGGGCCAACGTGGGCCATGCCCGCATTATTGACCAAGACATCGCAGACGCCAAATCGATCCAGGAGAGCCTGCAACTGCTGGGGCAGAGCTGCTAAGTCGGCCAAGTCCATGGGAAAAACCGCTGCCTTACCCCCCTGGTCTTGGATTTGGGCCTGCACCGCTAGCAGATCAGGTTGGGAGCGGGCCACCAGAGCCACCGCTATCCCTTGTCGGGCTAGGGCTAGGGCTACCGCTCTGCCGATCCCTCGACTGGCCCCTGTAATCAGAGCACGTTCGGGAAACTTTGTCTCAAAACTCATTTACAACAAGCCTCTGGCGTGCGCCACACAAGCAAGCGCCACCCAACCTGAGAAACTTCCTTAACTAAGTGTAACACTGATTTTCCATCGCTTCCCTTGGAATCAGGGTAGGGCGCAGAGACCTCAGCCTGTCCTGCTCAAGATCCGTCCGCTGGCTGTTGAACCTCGATCCGGCTAGGTGGGGTCTGGGAGTATGGTAGTGTGGTAAAAATGGTGAAAATCTTTTGCAACAACAACCGTCATGGCTGAGTCTTTGTTTTCTCCAAGCCCCACTGCCGCGCGGGAGGATCCCTCCTACATCCTTCAGCTTGAGGGCATCAGCAAGGGGTTTCCCGGCCAGCGGCAGTTGGTTTTGCGGGAAGTCGAGTTTCGCCTGCCCCAAGGAGACATCCTCAGCATTGTGGGCCCATCAGGTTGTGGGAAAACCACCTTATTGCGCACCATTGCCGGATTTGAGCAGCCGGATAGCGGGCGGATCCTGCTGGGGGGGCAGGTTGTGGCTGGGGAGGGGCAGTGGATCCCACCGGAGCGACGGGGAGTGGGGCTGGTGTTTCAGGATTTTGCCCTGTTTCCCCACTTGAACGTGTTGGCCAATGTGATGTTTGGCCTCCGACCCACTACCCCGTTTGCGTCGGCGGCAGGGGGTGGCAATCGCTCCTCCTCAACTGAGTTGCGAGCTGAGTTGCGAGGCGCTGCCCAACAGGCGCGGGAACGCGCTTACGAGGTGTTGCGGTTGGTGGGCCTGGAAGACTACACCCATCGTTATCCCCACGAGCTTTCGGGCGGGCAGCAGCAGCGGGTGGCTTTGGCGCGGGCTTTGGCCCCCAGGCCTAGCTTGATCCTGTTGGATGAGCCGCTGAGCAATTTGGATGTTCAGGTGCGCTACTACCTGCGGGAAGAAATCCGCAAAATCCTCAAGCAAACCCAGACCTCGGCCATTTTTGTCACCCACGACCAAGAGGAGGCTCTCTGCCTTTCCGACTGGGTGGCGGTGATGCGGGAAGGCCGTATTGAGCAATGGGGATCCCCGGAGGAGGTTTACCGGGAGCCGGCTACTCGCTTCGTGGCAGAGTTTATTACCCAGGCCAACTTTCTGCGCTGTGAGCGGCGGGAGTTTGGTTGGCAGGCTGAAGAGCTGCTGCACATCCCATTCCAGGCTTTGAGGGATCAGCCCGACCCCAGCTTGCGCTGCGCAGAGTTGATGGTTCGACAGGAGGAGTTGCATTTGCATCCTGATCCTCAGGGCGGCATTGTCATTCGGGATCGACAGTTTTTGGGGCGAGAGTACCGCTATTCCCTGATCACAGCAGCCGGCAAAGAATTGCACGCCCTAGCCCGGGAAGCCCTGCCTGTGGGCGCGCGGGTTCACATTGCTGTTGGGCAAGGTCGGCTGTTCCCCCTCGCTGAGGGGTCCTCCGTGGCTGAAAAAGAGCCAAATCGCGCAAAAAGTAAAAGTGTTGCCTGAGTCGGGGTTCTTTTGCACACCTTTAGCAACCCATCTTCCCCGCGACACGAAAGCCTTCGCCCCAGATAGGGCTTAGACTGGCAAGACGGTGGTCCAGGCTGGTAGCTCCCTCTGGAGGGACAAACTGGGTAGGCTGTTGGTGGAGCATGCCTCTAACCCCCAAAACCCTGAACTTTGCTGAATTTACTGAGCTTTAGGCGGTTTGGCAAAAGTCATTGAGAGGGATATAGTAGACCAAGTTTCCCCCTGATCCTTGAGTCCACCGCAACGGTTGCCGGGAAGTGAAGGGGAAAGCGCTCGGGGGGTATTCCTCAGGGCTTTGCGGGATACCGCCTTCCTGCTCAGAGATAGGCAGGATGCGATCGCTTCTTTCCTGAACCATGTTCAGGAGAGTTCAGCGTGAATGTATCAGGATTCAGTGCCAAGCTATGCAGGGATCCCGCATCGTGGCAGGCCCATCGGAGAACCGGATCGCCTTGGCGGAGTTCCGGGTGGGCGTGGATGCGGTCATTTTCTCCATCGACACCGAGCAGAATCGCCTCCTGGTGCTGCTGGTGCGGCGGCGGGAGGATCCCTTCCGCGGTTGCTGGGCCCTGCCAGGAACACTGGTGCGGCGCTCAGAATCCCTAGAAGCAGCGGCCTACCGCATCTTGGCCGAGAAAATTCGTGTTAAAAACCTCTATCTGGAGCAGCTCTACACCTTTGGGGGGCCGGAGCGGGATCCCCGCGAGGCCGAGGATGGCTATGGAGTGCGCTACCTGTCGGTCAGCTACTTTGCCCTGGTGCGGTTCCAGGATGCTGAATTGCTGGCAGACGGAGTGGAGGGCATTGCCTGGTATCCCGCCGACCAAATTCCCTCTCTAGCCTTTGACCACGAAGAGATTTGCCGCTATGCCCGCCGTCGCCTCTGCGCCAAGTTGGAGTACAGCCCGATTGCCTTTGACATTTTGCCCGCCACCTTCACGCTAGGGGAGGTCTATCAGCTCTACGGCACCGTTTTGGGCGAGGGGTTCTCCGACTACTCCAATTTTCGCGCCCGCCTACTGAAACTGGGTATCTTGCAAGATACCGGCCAGAAAAGTTCCCAAGGCACAGGCAGACCGGCAACCCTCTACCGTTTTGATGCGGCTGCTTTCGAGAAAATCCGTCATAAGCCAATGGTATTTGTCTAAGGGATCCCAGCTCACCAATGCTAATCCGGCCAGTCCAGCCAGATCGTTAACGTTCTCCCCACGGCTAAAGCCGGGGGATTTTTTCCATCGCTCCACGCTCCTCGCGCTTCGTTGCAATGGGCTACACGAGGGCCTATATCCTCGTGGGGGACGCCATCTCCTCAACTACTGAGATGCCAAAACACCCCAGATACTTCTACTTCACCTTTAACGCTGCACCCTTCCATAAGCGGGTGGAGCGAGTCTCCCGTCCTGTCATGAGACGGTGACTTATCCCCAGGCATGAATGCCGGGGCCTGCGACGCCGAGTTTTCGGTCAGCAGCAGCCAGAGAGCTGTGCTAAGATTAGAAACCATGATAGGTATTGTTTCAGGAGTTATCCAGGCATGTCTGCAGCAATAGATATCGCTGATGCCACCTTTGAGGCAGAGGTGCTGCGCAGCGATATTCCAGTTCTGGTTGATTTTTGGGCACCTTGGTGTGGCCCCTGTCGGATGGTGGCTCCTGTGGTTCAGGAGATAGCTGAGCAGTATGTTGGCAAAGTTAAGGTTGTAAAAATCAACACCGACGAGAACCCTCAAACTGCCAGCCAGTACGGTATTCGCAGCATTCCCACCCTGATGTTGTTCAAGGGCGGCCAGAAGGTGGATGTGGTGGTCGGCGCCGTACCCAAGGCAACTCTGACCACGATCCTGGAAAAGCACTTCGACACACCTGCCGAAGCCTGAGGGCTATGCCTTGGGTGTTTCAGAATGTAACTTTTGGGTTCTGGATTAGAACCCAGCTGCCATTTTGTGCCGAGAACTGATTAAAGTAATTCCAGAGAACTTTAGGATCCCAGCTTGACCGATTCCGTTTCTTCCCTTCTGCAAGAAGTTTTTTCCAACGCTGAGACCCGCCTAAAGCAGTTGGAGCATCACCCCAACCGGACGGCCTGGCTGCGTATTGTGCAGTCGCTGCAGCGCATGGGATCCCTGGAGCTGAGCCGTTTAGATGCCAAGATCTTGGCGGCTACTCTTGAGGATCTGGAGCAGGGGTTTGCCGCCTTCCAAAACTACGCTCATCAACGCAAGATCACCGTTTTCGGGTCGGCACGGCTAGGGCCAGAAAGTCCCGAATATCGCCAGGCCCAGTTGTTCGCCTACTGCATCAGTCAACGGGGATTCATGGTGATGACGGGGGGCGGCGGCGGCATTATGGAAGCCGGCAACCGAGGGGCAGGGCTGGAAAACTCTTTTGGGCTCAATATCCAGCTTCCCTTTGAGCAAATGGCCAATCCCGTTATTGCTGCCAGCGATCGGGTCATCAACTTCAAGTATTTCTTTTCCCGCAAGCTCTTTTTTGTTAAAGAAACCGACGCGCTGGTGCTTTTTCCCGGCGGTTTCGGCACTCAGGATGAAGCCTTTGAATGCCTAACCCTGATGCAAACCGGAAAAACCAAGCTCATGCCCTTGGTGCTGGTGGACAGAACGGGTGGCTGCTACTGGAAAGAATGGGACGAATACGTGCGGGAGCACCTGCTCGGTCGCGGCCTGATCAGCCCAGAAGATCTCTTCCTCTACACCCTAACCGACGACGTGGAAGATGCCTGTCAGCAGATTGTCGATTTTTATCGCGTCTTTCACAGCAATCGCTACGTGCGGGAGCTCCTGGTTTTGCGCTTGAACACCAGACTCTCACCGGAAGCCCTAGACATCTTAAACGAAGAGTTTGCCGATATTCTCGATTCGGGCCGGATCGAGCAAACTGGGGCTTTGCCGGAGGAAGCCGAGGAAGATATTGCCCATCTGCCACGGCTGGTGATGCACTTCAACCAGCGCAACTTTGGACGGCTATGGCAAATGGTGCGCCGGATCAACAAGCTTCACCCGGAACAGCCGGATCCTCTGCAAATGCGCCCTGAACAAAAGTAGATGTATCAGCGCTCTCAGAACCATCCAAGAACCAGCAGCCAATTGTTTTGGTGGTGCTCCCAATGGGCCGGTTGTTTGTCAAAATCTGCGGCATCACCCGTCAGGATCAGGCGGAGGCCATCGCCGCGCTGGGGGTGAGTGCCCTTGGGTTCATCGCGGTGCCCAATACCCCCCGCTATTTGCCCCTCTCGGAAATGGCTCGTTGGGTGGGATCCCTGCCCGACCACGTGGAAAAAGTAGGGGTCTTCCTGGATCAGGATCCCCGCGCCATCGCCGCCTGGGTGGAAACGGTGGGCCTCACGGCTGTCCAGTTGCATGGCCAAGAATCCCCGCAGGATTGTCAGCAATTGGGGAAATGGCTTCCCGGGATCCGCCGCATCAAAGCCCTGCGCATTCGCCAGCCGGCGGATCTGGAAGTAGCCCATCTCTACCGAGACTGTGTGGAGGTGCTGCTTTTGGATGCCTATCACCCCCAACAGGCGGGGGGAACGGGGCGAACCCTGAATTGGCCAGAACTTGCTCGCCTTTCGCGTGAGCGGGCTCTGCCCTTGCCTTGGCTACTGGCCGGTGGTCTGAACCCGGACAATGTTCTGCAGGCACTCAGCCACCTTCAGCCAAGCGGCATCGACCTCTCCAGTGGTGTGGAACGCCACCCCGGCGATAAAGACATAGACAAAGTCCGACACCTGCTGCAGCAGCTCCGCTCCCAGGGGTGGGAGATTGCTCCTGCGCTGCCGCCGATAATGCCAAGCGCAACGGGATGATAATTTTGGATCCCTACTGCAGCGACCGAATATCCGACCCCGGTTCGAACATCAGCTCTTTCACTTCCCCAAACTGCCCCATCACTCCAAGCTCCCGGTCGTTGAAGGTCACCAGCACGCCGCCTGCATTGCCGGTACGCAACACAATCGATTGCTCTGCTTCCCAATTCAACTCGGCCCCTGGCTGTAAGGTGGCCTCGAAGACCGTTTGCCCATCGGCGATGACCCGCAACCAGGAAGGGCGCTCCACAACGCGAATATCCAGACGCACCGGCTTGCGCCCCGCCCCCCCTGAGTGAGCTTCCAAGACCTCGGGGAAGACGCCCTGAATGCGCGTCCATTGGTCGAGGGTGGGAAACAGTTGGCGGGCCGTGGGCTGAGCTGCCGACAGAGTGGGATCCGGGGAGTTGGCAGCAGGCGGTTGCTGGCCGGATCCCTCCCGACTGACCGTTGACAGGCTCACCAGCCAACGCCCAAAGGGATTGCCTGTGCCTTCCAAAAGAGCCGACAATCCCCCCACCGTCAGCACAATCAGCACCACATAAGCGGCCCAAAGGTGGAGAGGACGCAGGGCAAAGGCAGGTTGCTGGCCGACAACAGCAAGAGGAGCTGGCGCGCGGGGGGTTTTGGCCGATAAAAGCGGAGAAGCACGCCGAGAGAGGGTTTCGCCATCCAACCCCAAATAGTCGGCATAGCGCTTGAGAAACCCTTGCACATACACCGGCTCCGGTAACCGGCTCAAGTCAGCTTCCTCCAGCGCCTGCAGATATTGGCAGCGAATGAAGGTATCGTTAGCTACTTCTGTCAACGTCAGTCCCCGTGCCTCCCGTGTTTGCCGCAACAGGGATCCCAGGGCTTCTAAAGAGTGTGCTGGCTCTTGCATCATTTGGCCACCTGCGGAAGAAAGGAGGCTACTGTGAGAGTTTGCACTCAGTTAGAGGCTCTGACGAGCTAATCGCGTGAGCGGGCCGGAGGCCTTAGAGGGCGCTTCCCAAGCGAGGATGAGCTGCTGTGCCCGGTGAGAGGGGCCAGCAAAGCTTGGAGCTCATGGGGATCCAACTGGCGGAACTGGCCTGCTTTCAGGTTGCCCAAGCCCAGTGGGCCAATGGCTTCCCGATGTAAGCTGAGCACCGGATGCCCAAGACGCTCCGCCACCCGCCGAATTTGCCGGTTGCGTCCCTCAAACAACACCACCCTCAGCCAGGAGCAATTGGGATGCTCCCTTTGCCGGAAATCCGGGGCAGGACAAAACTCCACCTCCGCCGGCAGAGTGGTGTACCCCTCTAAGTCTACTCCGTCTCGCCAATGTTGCAGAGTGGCCTGACTCGGATGCCCTTGTACCTGTACCCGGTAGGTTTTGGGCAGATGATAGCGCGGATGGGTCAGCTTCAAGGTCAAGTCGCCATCATTGGTGAGCAGCAAAGCGCCACTGCTGTCCGCATCCAGCCGGCCCACCGGGTAGAGGCGGGTTTGCCGTTTCCAAGATGGGGGGAGCAGATCCAACACCGTCTTGCGTCCCCAAGGATCTGCACAGGTTGACAAAACCCCCACCGGCTTGTGCAGGAGCAAAACATGGCGCGCCGGATCCTTGGCCAAAGGGATCACTTGCCCATTCACCTCGATGCGATCCCGCTCTGGGTCGGCTTTGGAGCCCAGCTCAGTGACCACCTTCCCATTGACCCGAACGCGCCCGGCCAGGATCCAGGCTTCCACCTGGCGACGCGAGGCCAATCCCTGCTGAGCCAAGAGCTTCTGTAGCCGTTGGGGTTCTGCCATGGGGATTTGAACAGCAAAAGCAGCAACCGAAGCTGGGGGTGCTAGGCGGCAGAGCCTGGGGCCTCCGGCCCGCTTACGTGAACGGGGTTGGAGAGCCGGTCGGACAAATCAGCAGAATTGGAGGGCAACAGCAGCATCTGCGACTGAGACTCTGAGTTTCCTCCTAGAGAATAGCTGAGGCCACAGTCGAACTCTTCTGCCAGCCGACAGACTTCCTTGAGATCTCCCACCGACCAAATGCTCCAACTGCTGCGAATTTGGTTATCCACCCACACTTCCACGCGATTGCCTTCGATGTGCATGATGCGCTTGGGCTTGGCTTCTGAAGGGCAACCTGCAGGCTCGGCCAAGGCCTCCGGCCCGCTCACGCGAAGGGAAGATTTTTGCCTCAAGGCCCCCAGAGCCGCCATGAGCTGCGGCAGAGCCAGCAAAAGGTGCTGAGTGGCCTGTTGGGGTTGCCCTTTCAAGCAGGAAACCAAAGCTTCGGCAACACTCTGGTTTAGGGCCTGCAGAGCTTGGAGTGGAGTAGCACCCCCTAGAGAGGGATCCGGTTGCAGTGGGCTTTGAACATCCATGAAAAGGCAGGAAAGGCATGGACAGCAACCTTACAGCCCTTTCGCAGGTTGACCACAACAACGCCGCTGCCCTTTGGAGCAGAGCGCTCTGGTTTGCGCAAGTGTGCCGCAGACATGGAGTCCTGTACGGATAGACGATCGGGGGAAGGGCTGTATAGCTGATACATTTACGCTGAACACTGCTGAGCATTACTGCTCAACGGTGAAGCGATAGCATTCTGTCCATTTCCGAACAGAAAGGCGGTATCCCGCAAAGCTCTGAGCATAACACCCAGAGCGCCTTGCCAATCTCGTGGTAGCCTATGGTTGCACTTGGGGCATCTAAACACCTTTGCGCCACCCAACTTAGTGTGGATGTGCCCGCACTTGGCACAGGTTTTGCTGGTGTACGCTTCCGATACTTCCACGACGACCACGTTTTTCTTTTTGGCTTGAAACTTCAGGAACTGCTTGAACCGATAGTGCGCCCAGGTGAGTATCGCCCTTGCCGTCTTGCTACCAAACTT
>NZ_JBSSBO010000020.1:0-51353 GCF_054058915.1 Thermostichus sp. MS-CIW-41 | reverse complement strand
TGCTGCCCTTACCGGCCGATAGACCAAGTGGTGCAGCTTGGCGGTGTTCCAGCAGTTCTTTTGTTTGGCGGTGTCGAGAATCTGGTTGCAAGCATCCGCAAAGCCCTGCAAAGTGCGGTCAATTTCTTGACGCAACTCTTGTTGGACTATCAGCTTGCAACGTACAGAGATAGTCTGGCTCATGGGCTTATTGTAGTTCATCCAGACTTTTGACCAGCAAACCTATATGGAGGAGGGCTTTCCTCCCGACACCAAGCCTGCGGCTATGGTGCGGGCCTCCAGCCCGAAAATTTGGTGACGGGGATCGACAACGGGGATTGAGTTGCCGCATTCCCCAAGGCTACGGATTTGGAGATGGAGGCAAGCTCCGTTTGTAGACATCGGGCCACATACTCAACCGCAGCGTAGGTGGTGGCTTTGCCAAGGCTAAGGCGAATGGATCCCAGCGCCTCGGCTTCTGAGTGGCCCATGGCCAAGAGGATGCGGCTGGGGATCAGTTGGCCGCTGCTACAGGCGGAGCCGGCGCTAATGGCGATCCCCTGGCGGCTCAGAGCCCTGACCAGCACATTCCCCGGGATCCCTGCGGTGCAGTAGCTGAGGTGGTGGGGCAGACGCTGCTCCAAATCCACAGGGCCGGTCAGCCGCAAACCGGGCACCTCCGCTAGCAACTGGGCCAAATGCCGTTGCAATTGCCGCAGGCGGGCCGTTTCTTGAGATAGCTCTTGGGCCGCCAAAGCTGCCGCCACTCCCAAGCCGACAATGCCCGGGATCCCTTGGGTGCCAGCCCGCAGCCGCCGTTCTTGCCCACCCCCCCGCAGCAGCGGTCGCAGCTCCACCCCTGGGCGCACGTACAGCGCCCCCACCCCCTGGGGCCCGTAGAGTTTATGCCCGGAAAGGGAGAGCAGATCCACCGGCAGTTGCGCCAGATCCAGCGGGATCCGCCCCACCGTCTGCACAGCGTCGGTGTGGAAGAGCACCCCCGCCTGGCGACAGATCTGACCCAGCTCTGCAATGGGCTGCAGGGATCCCACCTCATTTTGGCCGTGGACGATGGAGACCAAAACGGTATTGGGTTGCAGCGCCTGGATCAAAGTCTGGGGATCCACCTGGCCGGCGGCGTTCACCAGCAGACGGGTGACCTGCCAGCCTTGGGACTGCAACTGGCGGGCAGCATTCTCCACCGAGGCGTGCTCGACGCTGGAGATGATGAGATGTTGGGGAGTAGAGTAGCGCTGGGCCACCCCAAACAGGGCCAGGTTGTTGGACTCCGTCCCGCCTGAGGTAAACAGCAGCGCCTCCGGCTCACAGTTAAGCAGCTCGGCCACCTGCTGCCGCGCCCGCTCCATGGCCATGGCGGCCCGTTCTCCCCACCCGTGCAAGCTGGAGGGGTTGCCCCAGCTTTCCTGCATCGCCATCTGCATGGCCTCGATCACCTCAGGCCGAGGCGGAGTGGTGGCGCTGTGGTCAAAGTAGAGGGCAGGATCCAAACGCAACATGCCAGCTCGACCAGCCGGGGCTCCGTGTTCCTATCTTAAGATCCTTGGCCAGTGTTGCCCAACGCTGGCAGCAGCTTCCCCTTGTTGAGGCCAAACCCGCTGGAGGCAAATTGAGCCTGCCTACTTGAAAAGACTAGTACGCTGGCGGTGCATCACCACCGATTCCACCAAGCCAATGGCCAGAAAATTGGTCAGTAGAGCCGAGCGGCCATAACTTAGAAAAGGCAAAGGCAAGCCGGTAATCGGGGCCAGGCCGATGGTCATGCTGATGTTCACCACCGCCTGAAAGAGGATCATCGCCAGCACCCCAATGGCAATCAGGGATCCAAAATTGTCCTTGGCCCCTTGGGCAATCCAGATCAGCCGCGCACACAGGATCCAAAACAGGATCAGCACCGTCAGGGTGCCGATAAAACCCATCTCTTCCCCAATGGCCGAGAAAATAAAATCCGTGTGCTGTTCGGGGATGAAGTCCAGCTGGGTTTGGGTGCCCTGCTGGATACCGCGGCCCCAGAGGCCGCCGGCTCCGATGGCAATGCGGGATTGAATGAGGTGATAGCCGGATCCCCAAGGCTCTTGCATGGGATCGATGAAAATCTCCAGCCGCCGCCGCTGATAGGGCTTGAGAAGGTGCCAAGCTAGCTGCCCCAACTGCCCCGAGAGCAGGTTGATCACCCCAAAAGTTACGGCCCCCGTCCACCGCCAGGGGAGACGCCAAGCGGCCAACCCCGCCATTCCCAGACACCAGAGCAGCCAAATCCAAAGCATCCAGCTCTGCTCTGGGCGAGTGTGTAAGCCATAGAGAATGGCTCCCACCCCCGGCGACAAAAGCAAGAGGATCCAACTGCCCTTGGCCCCGGCCCAGTAGAGCATGACCAGCACAATCACCACAAACACCAGGGCAGTGCCCAGGTTGGGCTGCAGGAAAATCAAGATCCAGGGGGGAGCGACGACGGCAACAGCCACCCAAATCTGGCTGAAGTACTTGATCGGCCAGTGGTGCAGGAGAGCAGCCAGGGTAACAATTACCCCCAGCTTGGCAAACTCAGAAGGCTGCACCTGAAAGCCGGCGATGGAGAGCCAGCGCTCCGCTCCTCCGCCTGCTGTGCCGAAAAAGAGCACTGCAATTAAACTCGCCAAGGTCAAGAAGTAGGTGAACCAGTGCCAGCGCAACAGCCGCTCATATGGAATCCGGGCCACCACTCCCAAAAACGCCAGGCTGATCCCGGCCATGATCAACTGCTGCAGCCAATAGTGGCTGATGGGACGCTCCCAGACTGCGCTGCGGATGGCAAGAATGCCGATGCCTGTCAAGGCCAGCACCGTGGCCAGCAACATGCCATCGAACTCGCGCCAAGGAGCCAAGATCTGCCGCAGAAGCTTTTTCCACCTAGGCTGAGAAGACACCTTTGGGTCAACGTTGCCCAGCAATAGACCCCATCCTCCAAAGCAAGGCCAGCACCAGTTTGACATGCCCCTTGCCCCACTGGCTCACTCTCGACCCCTCTCCCACGGGGGGAGCTATTCCCAGCTCTGCAGTTGCCCTAGCCAAGCGGAGAGGCGGGATCCCACCTCTTCTCGACGCCCTTCAAGATTGGCTGCCGTCCAAATCAGAAGCAGGCCCAGCAGGATCCCAGTGGCCCAGAGCAGCAGCGCATCAGTTGTTACCAACAGCCATCCCTGCCGCAGGATCCCCAGCCCAAAGGCCAGCGTGCCCACGAAGAGATAGGCTCTTACCCGCAAGGCCAAGCCCAGCAGACCCAAGGCCAAACCCAACCCTACCGGCCAAAAGCCCGTCCACCGTTGCCCGTGAGTTTCCACCAGCACCACCAGCAGCCATGTGCCCAAGGAAACCAGCCGCAGCCAATGCCGCCCCCGCCGTCCGTTGGTTTCCTGTAATCCCGGATCCACCTGGGCCACATAGAGCAGGGATCCCACCAGGGGCAGGGCATAGAACGTCAGGGAAGCCCAATCCTGATGCCAGCCGTAATTCCACAGGATCCAGTTGCTCAAGAACAGGCTGACATAGCCCAGGCGCACTTGGGATCTCCAGATAGCCAGCAGGGCATAGTAGGTTGCCCCCAGCAGCAGATTAAGGGTGTTATTTCCTCCCGCGGTTACCAGAAAAGCGGCCAGGGGCAGCACCAAGGCTGTATTCTGCCAAGGAGCCGCCGGCCAGCCCCACCGTCGCCAGGGCAAGCCATGGTAAACCAGCCCCAGCCCACAGAGCAGGGATCCGGCCCATCGCGCTATGGATAGCTGCGGCAGCCCCAGGAACACACCGCCCAGCAGAACCCCAGCTCCTTGCCATGCACTGAGGTAACCCCAGACCGTTGGCACCCAATTTTGCTCTGTTGGAGATTCTAGAGTTGAGGTTCTCGCCTGTCCGGCGGCATAGGCCACCAGGCCGGATCCCGTCAGCACCCAGAGGAGCTGTCCCCAACGGCTGAGGCGAGGATCGAAAAGGGCAGACCAGAGGACAAGGCTGGCCAGAGCCCAGTTGGCCAAGGCCATCCAGCGCAACCCAGCTCTTTTAAGCTGCAGGGTCGCCGCCAGCCAAGGGGGACAAAAGCCGTAGCCCCAGGCCAAGCTCAGCCCTAACAGAGCGATCAACACCAACCCATTTGCCAGGGATCCCCCAGTTCGCTGGCTGAGGAAGTAAACCCAGCTCTCGTAGGCGGCCACAGACACGCCCCAAGCGCCCAGGAGCCCTTTCCAGTTGGCAGGACGGAGGTCTTCCCGGCCTTGCTCTTGGGCCCGTTGGACCGCCTGTCGACGCCCCAGGCCCAGCAACACGATGGAGAGACCTAAGCTGCCCAAGCCCGTTACCTCACTCCACTGGGCATGGGATCCCAGCCAGCCCAACCCTGCATAGATCAAAGGCCCTGTCCGCCAGAAGCTCAGGGCCCTGACCTGTTGCAGGAGCTGCCCCCCCAAAGACTTTGTCCCGCCAGCGCGAGCGGCCCCCTCAAGCAAGAGTTTTTCCGGCCCAATCCAAAAGAGGATCCCCAGGCTCAGATTGATGACGGCAAGCAGAGGGGCAACAGGACGGGATCCCTGTACCACCCACAAGAGGCTGCTGGCCACCAACAGCTCCAAAGCCCAGATCAGCCCATAGGACAGCCCCTCCATTACAGACCATGAGATGGCCGACGAAGCCTCCTGACCGCTGCCGCCAGTTGAGACATCCTCCGCCCTGGAAGGAGACGGGCTTTCGCTCTCCAAGCCAGCAGGATGGACACCGCCGTCGCGATAAAAAGCGGGAGCCACTTCCACCCAAAGCCGCAAAACAATGGCCACCAGGACAGTCCCAGAGGCCAGGGTCAGAGCCACTGGGGAATCCAGGTACTTTCCACCACCGATGCGACCTGCTTCTGGCTGCAATGTCTGCAACGTTAGGGAAAGTAAAAGTACGATCCCCAGCAGAAAGCCAAAGCCATCCAGCACCGGTCGGTAAGCTGCCCGAAGGCGGGGAGAGAGGTAGTGGAACGGAGTCCCTAGGCTGTAGCGACAGCCGCTAGTGCTCCGCACCGCTGTCGCGAACAACAGCAGCACCCCCAAGGCCGTCAGCCATTCTGACTCCGTTAAAGCGGGGAACAGCCGATGGATTCCCACCAGACCGAACCCCCAGCCAAACGTCACTGTCAACAGCACCTCTGCTGGAACAACTGCGTTGGCGGTGTGGAGCTCATGGTCGGCGGAGGGGAAAGAGGCCCACACCCACACCTGAGTGGCCATCAGCAGCAACCCCAAGCCCAGACCCAGAAACTCAACCCCCGGCCTTCCAAAGGTGAGTAACTGGGCCAGCAAAAGGGAGAGAACTGCCGGGAAACGCAAAGACCCGCGCTCCGGGATCCCCTGCTGCCAGGAAAGGGATCCCAATCCCCCTTGCTCTGGGCTCTGCAGCCAGCGGGGCATGAACTCCAGGGGGGGCAGGGCCAATACCTGAGCTGCCGTCAAAACAAGAGGCACCAGCAGCCACAGCCAGCCAAAGGATTGTTCACCAGTCGCAGACAACTCGGGGAGCCGTTGCAGCAAAAACGCCAAGTAGCTGGATCCCACCAACACCGACCCTATGCCATCTGCACTTCGCTGCCACAGCCCCACGGGCAATCCCCAAAAGCGCTCTGACCCACCCAGAGCTACCCGCCCTGCCCATTGCAATAGGCCCACCAGCAGCAGAACCACTCCCCAACTGGACAGGCTAGTGCTCCGCACCGCTGGCGCGAACAAGTCGGGCAAAAGCCAGCGGATCCCGGCTAGCAGTGCCCCCACTCCGTAGGCGTGGGTCAGGAGTACCCAAAGAAAGTTGGGAGTTTCTCCTGATCTGGACTTTTGTTGTAGCCACCAGGCCAGGATCCCGGCGCTCAAAAGCAAGTGCCAAAAGCGAATGGCCGGATGGGGAAGGCTCAAAAGCAGCAGGGATCCGCCCAACCCCAGCACCAAGCACTCTGTCGGTTCTACCAGCCTAGAAAAGCCTGTCTCACCGGCTTCTGGACCGCTCCTCTGCCAGCGGGCCGCCAACCCCAGCCACAGCACCTCATAGGGCAGCAGCGCCAACCCCAGCAAGCCCCAGGGGGAATCAAGGGGCTGAAACCAGTTGGTTACTGTAGCTACAACCTCTTGCCGCCAGCTTGCTGGCCACACCTGCCAAAAAGCCCAGCAAGTTTCCAGGCCCAGCAAGAACAGCAACGTCAAATGCACCCTAAGGACTTCGTCCCGCTGGGGCGACTGGGTGTGTCGGCGCAAGCGCCCGATTAAGACATGGATCCCCAGCAGGCTAATCCCCAGCAACTGCCAGCCGCTGAAAGGGCTCTCCGCCAAGCCAATGGCAGCCAGCAGCCAGCCCACCACCAACAGCACCCAGCTCCCCTCCCACCAGCGGGAGAGCGTCCCCTCCTGAGCGCCTTCTGCTACGACGTCCGGGGATCCCTGGGGCCATTCCGCTGCTAGCCAACCCAACAGGGCCACCGCCAACCCCAACTGCGGCACTTGGACATGCCCAGACAGCAGCCCCCGTAGGATTAACAGGGATCCGGCAGCCCCGATTAGCCAGATCTTGGAGCCCCGTAATTCCCGAGACCGGCGGCTCCAGGTGTAAATCACGGTGCTGAGGATCCCCAGATACAGGATCCCCAGGACAAAAGCAGGGCGAAGCTCCTGCGGCCCCAAGCTCCAGAAAGCGTGCAAGCCAGAGAGGGCCAAAAAGTTCACCAAGGTTCCGTAAAAGGCATTGGGCTCCACACCGCTGTCGCGAAAGCCGGCACCTGAACCCAGCGAGCGCACCCGACCCTCAGCCGTCAACGGGATCCCCAGCAGCAAGCCCAGCGCCAGGATGCGGATCCCCCAAAGGATCCCCAGCCCATCCAGGGCCCACACGTTCACCGGCACCAGCAGCAGGGCAATAGCCTCCAAGGTTTGACCGGTTAGACGCAGCCCTTCCTGCCGTTGGATCCATCCAGCACCTACCCCAAAAGCCGCCGTATAGGCCAAGAGCACCCCATACTGAGCAGTTGGAGAAAATTGCTCCCAGTGGCTGGCCGCCAGCACCCCGGAGGACACCACCACCAAAAACAGGCCCAGCAGCAACAGCCAAGCCACGCTCAGCTCTGACAGCAAGTTCCGCAGCAAAACAGCCAGCGCCGGGGTAGGGGGGGGCAAGGACTCCGTCCGAGTAGCGCGAGTGGATTGAGGGGCAGCTTGGGGCTCTTCTCCCCCCTCGACCGTAGGTTCCTCAACCCCAGATCCGGCCAGGCGAGCATTTCTTTCCCGCACCATTCCTGGGATCCAAATCAAATCCAGGAGCTGTCCGATCCCCAGCAGCCCAAAGGTCAACAGCCAGAGCAAACCCGTCCGCCAGCGGCCCAGATAAAAACGGTGCAGGCCACAGATGCCAAACAAACCCAAAATCCAGAGCACGTAGGCCGAGCCAAGACGAGCCGGGATCTCGTCGCTGGGGGAAACTGCCGCTGACCTTGGTTCCTCCCCCTCTAGCCGATACTGCTCCACCAGCAGGCGAAAGTGCTCTGGAGTCAGCAAGCTCAGCTCCAGCCAGGCCCGCAAACCCTGCAAGACTTGCTGCCGGGATCCCCGAACGGTGAGCTGCAAAAGGACTTGCTCCGAGGAGGGCGAGCGGTCAGATTGCAGCTCCTCTGCTCCTGGAGGCAAGAGGTGATCCTGGGATCCCATGGCCAGATTCCTTGAGCAAAAGGCTTGGGGCTACTGCTACTCTAAGCCTTGCTCTAGCCGGTTGCCATGCCGTTCTCAAATCCTTCTGATACATTTACGCTGAACACTGCTGAACATCACTGTTCAACTATGCAGCGATAGCATTCTGTTTGTTTCCATTCGCGTTAGCGGGACGGAGTCCAAACAGAATGGCGGTATCCCGCAAAGCTTTGAGTAGAATACCCAAAGCGCAGTTTCCGTGTCGTCTTACTACCAATTTTCTGCTTTGCTTTGGCTACCATGTTGGCAGACTCGAAAGTAAACAGAAAGATCAACTGGTAGTAATCCGTACTGAACATATTATACATTATTTTCAGTATAGTTGAGCTTATTATTGACTAGAGTCATGCTCTTGCTCCGGCAGAGTGTCAGTTCCTGCTGATGCGACCAGCCCTCTAAACCTCAGTCGGGATCCCTGGAATCTCGCTGCTGTTGGTGACGGGGAGTGTCATCATCTGCCCCAGGCGTGAAACGGTGAGCTCCGCCGCCGGAATGGGCTCCGAGACCTGTCCGCCGCTGAACACCATCACTCGGTCGCTGTACTGCAGGATCTCGTCCAAATCCGCCGAGGCAAAAAGAATAGCCGTACCCGCTTGGGTGCGTTCCAGCAATTGCCCCCAGACCCACAGCGCCGACTCAATGTCCAACCCTCGCGTTGGGTGCTCCATCAGCAAAAGACTCAGGGGTGTGGGCAAGAGAGCCAACTGACTGCGCTGTTGGTTGCCCCCCGAGAGTTGCTCCACCCGGCTGTAGGGGTGACCCCGAATGCTGAAGTGTTCAATGGCCGCTTGGGTCTGCTGACGGGCCAGAGCCCAGTTGATCCAGGGATCCTGCTGCTGGAGGGCAAAATGCTCCTGCAAGGTTAAGCCGGGGATCAGCCCTTCCCGCAGCCGATCCGCCGGAGAAAACCCCACCCCACAGCGCAGATAGTCGCCGTAAGGACGGCCTGTCATCTCCTGCCCCCCCAACAGAATCCGGCCACGCCTGGGCGGCAACAACCCTGCACAGGTGAGCAGGAAAGAGCGTTGCCCACTGCCTTCCAAACCGGCCAACCCAATCACTTCCCCCGGCTGCACCGCCAGATCTGGCAAAGCCAGGGTAAACGGCTCATGCCGCACCACCAGGGAGCGCAACTCCAACAGGGGATCCGCTCTCCTTTGCGGAGAATGGGGCCGAGCCGGGGGTGTCAACTCCCGCCCGAACATCCAATCGATCAACCGCTGTTCCAACAGGGCAATGTCTTCACCCCTAACAGGCAGCTCCCCCACCACCTCCCCCTGCCGCATCACCGTCACCCGATCGCAAAGGCATTCCACATCGGCCAGCTTGTGGGAGACGAAGATCACCGATTTGCCCTGCTCCGCCAACCTTCTCAGAGCCGCGAACAGAAGATCTTTTTGCGCTGCAGAAATGCCCGTCGTTGGCTCATCCAAAATCAAGGTGTTGATCCCCAGGGAAAGCAACCGCAGCATTTCCAGTTGTTGCCGTTCCCCCACCGTCAAGCTGCCGATGGCTCCATCGGGGTTGAGGTTGAAACCAAACTCTTCACAGGCTTTCTCGAGACGTCTTCGGCTTTCCCGCAGCCCCAAGCCCAAGCGCCCCCGCTGCCCGGCAATAAAGTTTTCTAGTACCGTCAGAGAAGGAAAATCCAAGGGATCCTGGTGCAACATGCCAATGCCCAGGCGAATGGCCGCTGCAGGGCTGTCGATGCGAACCGGTTGCCCATCGATCCAAATCTCCCCCTGATCGCAGCGCAGAAAGCCGCTCAGGATCTTAACTAAGGTACTTTTGCCGGCCCCATTCTCCCCAAGCAGGCCGTGGATCGTGCCCGCCTCCACCCGTAAGGACACATCGCAGTTCGCCTGTACCGCCCCAAAACGCTTGTGGATGTGCAGCAGCTCGACCTTCATTCTGCTCATAGTAACCTGCCTCCCCAGAAAATCCCCAAGAATACAGTTGCTGAGGTTGCAAGTGCTGGTGCTACGAT
Organism: Thermostichus sp. MS-CIW-41; assembly: GCF_054058915.1. Lineage (NCBI taxonomy): Bacteria > Bacillati > Cyanobacteriota > Cyanophyceae > Thermostichales > Thermostichaceae > Thermostichus > Thermostichus sp. MS-CIW-41. The sequence continues at coordinate 41,642 of NZ_JBSSBO010000020.1, read as the reverse complement.
AGCGACAGCTCGCCGTTAGGCGTTGGCTGCGGACGAGTTCAGCATCGATCTGTGGTTCGCCCTGCCCCTCTTCTCCGCCCTTCCCCCCTGCCACCCATCTCGGATAGCAACCGCCTCAAAATCTTCTCAGGCAGCGCTAACCCGGCTCTGGCTCAAGAGGTGGCGCGTTACTTGGGCATGGATCTGGGCCCGATGTTGCGCAAGCGCTTTGCCGATGGCGAGCTGTACATCCAAATCCAAGAGTCGATCCGGGGTGCCGATGTCTACTTGGTGCAGCCCACCTGCCGCCCCGTCAACGACCACCTGATGGAACTGCTGGTGATCATCGATGCCTGTCGCCGCGCCTCTGCCCGGCAGATCACCGCTGTCTTGCCCTACTACGGCTACGCTCGCGCCGACCGCAAAACGGCAGGCCGAGAAGCGATCACCGCCAAGCTGGTGGCCAACATGATCACCCAGGCAGGGGCCCATCGCGTGCTGGCCATGGATCTGCACTCGGCCCAGATTCAAGGCTACTTCGACATTCCCCTCGACCACGTCTACGCCCAGCCGGTATTACAGGCTTACCTCAAGGAAAAGGGCTTGCTCGACGAAGACATTGTGGTCGTCTCTCCCGATGTGGGGGGTGTGGCTCGTGCCCGTGCCTTTGCCAAAAAACTCAAGGAAGCCCCTCTGGCAATCATCGACAAGCGCCGTCAAGCCCACAACGATGTGGAAGTCATGAATCTCATTGGGGATGTGCGGGGGAAAACTGCCATCCTTGTGGATGACATGATCGATACCGCAGGCACCATCTCGGAAGGGGCAAAATTGCTGCGCAAGCTGGGAGCCAAAGCGGTTTATGCCTGCGCCATTCATCCTGTTTTTTCTGAGCCGGCCATTCAACGCCTGCGGGGTGGTCTATTTGAAGAGGTGATCGTCACCAACACCATCCCTATCCCTCCAGAGCAGCACTTTCCCGAGTTAACCGTTCTCTCGGTAGCCAATGTGCTGGGGGAAGCGATCTGGCGCATCCATGAAGATAGCTCCGTCAGCAGCATGTTTCACTAAAGTAAGTTTCAAAGTAAGTTTCTCCAGAGTATCGCTAGAGTAGAGTGGGTGCAGAATGGGTGCGCCTGCTCCTTTTCCCTGTGGAGATCAGCCCAACCAGGCACCCCCGATCTGTCGTGATGGACTGGGTTGAGCCAGCTCCTTGGCCAGGTTTTCCCATGTCACCTCCCATCTCTCGCTCGCCAAGATCCGTTGTGACCGGTTTTGCTCCCCCGCAGGCTGCTCCCAGGGAAGGGCAGTCCCTTCAAACCGAACTGGGTACAGCGCTGTACCCGCTGTTGCAATTACTGGGTCAACTGTTGAAAGTACCTTTGGTCTATCTAGAACTGGCCCAGCCGGGATCCGATCCCCACTCGCCTTCAAAAGGGATCCTCTACCGGGATCCGCAAGGGATCCCAGCCGGAGAACCTTTCAACCCCGATGTCGGCTCTGAGCAATGGCCTTTTCATGAGTCCTTTCTCTTGCAAACTGAGCAGGGGATCCGGTTGGCCGATCTGCACCTGCTCGACTGCCACCCTCGCCAACTGAGTTCCTTTGAACGGGAACAGATTGACCTCGTTGCCCTCAGCCTGAAGCACATTCTTCTCCAAGCCCAGGAGCATCGGCAAACCCTCGAGCAGCTCCAATCCCAACTGCAGGACAGCCGCAGCACTGCTGCCCGCTACCAGCAGATCTTCGAGAACGCCGTCGAAGGCATTTTTCAAACCACCCTAGAGGGCAAATATCTGGTTGCCAACCCGGCCTTGGCCCATATTTTCGGCTACGAATCCCCTGAGGATTTGATGCACAACGTCTCCGATATTGGCACCCAAATCTATAGCGATCCGGAGCAACGAGCCGAATTCATCCAGCGCATGCTGAGAGAAGGTCAAGTTGTGAATTTTGAACACCAAGTCTGCTGCAAAGATGGCAGGCTAATTTGGATTTCTTTAAATGCCCGTACCATCTACAACGACCAAGGGGATCCCCTCTATTTTGAAGGATTTGTTACCGACATCACAGCATCCCGTCAACTGAAAGAACGACAACAACAATTGGAAGAGGCCCGCCGAGAGAGCGAGCATCGTTTTCTGCAACTGGCAGAGAATACGCAGCAACTGTTTTGGATCACAACACTCTACAGCAAAGAGCTGATCTACGTCAGCCCAGCCTGCGAAGCCCTTTGGGGCCTTTCCGCCGAAGAGGCTTACGCCAACCCCCAAGCCTGGATGCGCCAAATCCACCCCGACGACCGCTGGTTGTTCCCCACCATCCTCAAAGCCCAATCGGAGGGCAAATCCACCGATGTTGTCTTCCGCATTTATCACACTGATGGCCGCCTGATTTGGCTGCGAGAACGCACCTTTCCCATCGCCGACAAAGAGGGCAAAATCTATCGGGTGGCAGGGATCGTCGAAGACATCACTGAGTCCAAGCAACTGGAAGCCGAACGGCGTCGGATAGAGCAAGCTTGGCAACAAAGCGCCAACCATTTTCGGCAGATTTTTGAGCTGGCCCCCAATGGAATTGCCCTTGTGGACTTGCAGGGGCGATTTATTCAGGTCAACGATGCCTTTGCCCAGATTGTCGGCTACACCCCCGAAGAATTGAAGCATCGGCAACAACTGGACATTCTCCACCCCGAAGATGTCAACCCACTGCTGGGGGCCAATGAGGCTTTGCTGGCAGGGAAGGTCTCTGTCAGCCAGCGCCAGATTCGCTACACCCACCGTTCCGGCCAGGTTGTTCATGTGCTGTTTCAGGCCACCCTGCTCACCGACGAGGAAGGACAGCCCACCCAGTTTCTCAACCAGGTGATCGACATCAGCGCCCGCGTGGAGGCAGAAATTGCCCTCAAAGAAAGTGAAGAACGCTTCCGCCAATCCTTTGAGTGGGCTCCCATCGCCAAGGCCATGACCCACCTGGATGGCACCTATTTGCAGATCAACGCCGCTTTTACCGAAACCCTGGGCTACACCCTGGAGGATCTCAAGGGGAAAACCGTCCTTGACATCACCCATCCCGACGACATCGCCACCACCCTGGAAAACAGCAACCGCCTGCTGGCCGGCGAGGTGCATCAGTGGGAACAGGAGCAACGCTACATCCACAAGAACGGCCAAATTGTCTATGCCATTCTCCGCATCACTCTGGTGCGCACAGCCCAAGGGGATCCCAGCTACTTTCTAAGCCAGATTTTGGACATTACCGAGCGCAAGCAAGCCGAGGCAGCCCTTCGCCAAAGTGAGCTGAGTTTACGGGGCATCTTCCAGCAGTCAGCCCTGGGCATTTCCATCGTCGATCATCGGGGCCATTACCTAAAAGTGAACCCCGCTCTGGAAGAGATCTTGGGCTATAGCGCTGCCGAACTGACCCACATGAGCTTCTGCGACCTCACCCATCCCGAGGACATTCAGGAAGATTGGCAACTCTTCCAGGAGGTTTTGAACGGCCAACGGGATCGCTACCACCTGGAAAAACGCTACATCCACCGCAGCGGAAAGGTGGTTTGGTGCCGCCTGGCGGTCTCTGCAGTCCGGGATCCCGAGGGCAAAAACCTCTTCATCATCGGCATTTGCGAAGACATTACCGAAGAAAAACGGGCAAAGCTGCAGATCCAAGCTGCCCTTCAGGAAAAAGAAGTCCTGCTGCGGGAGATTCACCACCGCGTCAAAAACAACCTGCAAATCATCTCCAGCCTGCTGCGGCTCCAAGCTGACCAAATCAAAAGCCGCAAGTACGCCCGCGTTTTTAAGGATGCCGGCAGCCGTATTCAAGCCATGTCTTTGATCCACGAAGGTTTGTACCAATCCAACAATCTGGCCGCTGTGGATCTCAAGCAGTACCTACACAATTTGATCTCCAACCTCTTTCACTCTTACGGGGTAAACCCCGAGAGCATTCGCGCCAACATCCGCGCCGAAGGGATCCGCCTCAACCTGGACGATGCGGTCTTGTGTGGCCTGATCATCAACGAGTTGGTGACCAACAGCCTCAAGTATGCCTTCCCGAAGGGCCGCAGTGGAGAGATAGAGGTTTGTTTCAGCCAAACCCGCAAATATACTCAGTTGCGAGTCTCCGACAATGGCGTTGGCTTGCCCCCGAACTTTGACTTCAAGGAAACTCAATCTCTGGGTTTACAACTGGTTGCAACCCTCACCGATCAGCTACAGGGCAAGATACAATTGAGGAGCAAACCGGGTACTACTTTCATCATTACCTTTCCGAGGAGCGAGCCTTGAAGAGAATTCCACCCCTTGTCAAAGGCAGTATCCTGGTCGTCGAAGACGAGAAGATCATCGCCAAGGACATCGCCAACGTTCTGAAAAAATTCGGCTACGCTGTGCCCGCCATTGCTTCTTCCGGGGAAGAAGCGATCCGAAGGCTGGAAGAGATGCCGGTGGACTTGGTCTTGATGGATATCGTCCTAAAAGGCGATATCGATGGCATAGAAGCCGCCAAGCGGATCACCGAGCGCTTCAACATTCCGGTGGTGCATCTGACGGCCTACGCCGACGAAGACACCCTCTCCCGCGTCAAGGAGACCCGGCCCTTCGGCTACATCATCAAGCCTTTCAAAGAGCGGGAACTCTACACCACCATTGAAATTGCCCTGCACAACCACCGCCAGAGCCTTGAGAACCGCAAGCTGGAAGAAAAAAGAATCGAAGAGCTGCGGCAAAAACTGCAGCAGCTGCAGCAGTTCTCGGAGGTGAAGGGCACTCTGTTCAAGAAATTCTTGCAGGATCTGAGCGAGCCCCTCTCGAACCTCAGCTTTGCCTTGGGTCTGCTCAAGGATGCCGAGTCGGAGCAGAAGCGGGAGCACTACCTGCAGGTGCTGGAGGATGAGTTTCGCCGTGAGCTGGAGCTGATCCACCAGACCTCTAACCTGGAAAATCTCCTGAACCTGGAAAATGTCGGCCTGTTGAGCCAGTTCAGCCTGCTGCGTCCCCAGGAGCCCAGCCCTGGTCACCGGTTGGAGCAGGAAGCACCCACCCCTGCAGCCACGGCCCCCCAAGAGTCGGCAGGCTCTGCCCCCACACCCAGCCCCACCGCCGTTACGGCGCCACGGGCACCGCTGCGCCCCCTCAACCAGACTCAGTTGGCGGAACGTTTGGGGGTGGTGGTTTCCGCCATTACCTATTGGAAATTCAAAACCGGGTTTCCGGAGTGGAGCCGCAGCCGGGATCCCGAGGGCATTTCTTGGCGCTATTCCCCCGATTCCAAGCGCTTTTCACCCGTGCCCTAGCTAGCGTTGCACCACTTCCACCCGCACAGGCGCCAGCCCTGAGCGCACCATCCCCAACACCTCTGCCGCCCGCAGGGAAAGGTCGATGATCCGACCGGGAATAAAAGGGCCGCGATCGTTGATGCGCACGACAGCCTGGCGGCCATTTTTCAGGTTGGTCACCCGTACCTCGGTGCCAAAGGGCAGGGTGGGGTGGGCAGCCGTCATCTCATGGCGGGTTGGGTGCAGGTCATACCAAGAAGCAATGCCCTCTTGCACAGGCCCAACCACGCGGACAGGGGCGGGTTCCTGTTGAGGGGCTGTTTTCGGCTTGGAACCTGCAACAGCGGCTTTGGCGGTCAGAGCAGCCGGTTGAGGCAGGGCCGGAGCTGAAATGGGCGGGGCATCGAGCAGCAGACGGCGCAGACGATTGGCAGCCAAAACAGCCACATCCACCGGGCGCTGGTTGTCGATCAACAGCACTCCATCGTCGATGCGCAGCAATTCCTTGTTGTTGACCTGAATGGTGTAGAGAGGAACACCCAAGCCTTGTTCGGCCAATTCCAAACCTGCCCAACCTAGGGTGATGGTGGTGTCTTTCAGGGATCCCTGGGCCATTTGGTTGAGCTGGGCCACAAGGGTGCTGGCCCGCATCAGCGGTGGTTCTAGCCCAGGGTGCTCGACAAAACTGACAATGGGCAGATCCCGCACATAGACAGTAACCACCTGTTGCCCGTCCATCTGATAGTCGTAGAGGGTGGAGATGGGCTGGTTGGTGTGCTGCTGTTGTTCGCCGATCTTGAGAATGGGTTCTTCTGCTCGACGGGGCAGGATCGCCTGGCGAGATCGGTTCAAGGGATGATCCAAGTTCAGGGTACCCAGTTTGGCAGGGGCAAGACCCTCGTGGCCGGAGATAGGGGTTTGGGGGGTTCTCGGCAGCGTTCTGACTGGGGCTGCGGCAGCAGTGGCGGGTTGGGAAGGGGGAACGAGGTCGGTGGCCGGGGAGGGCAATTGGGAGTCAGATGACAGCTCCGCTGCTCGGGTGTTGGGGGATCCGGTTCGCGTCGAGGCTTGTGCTCGCGGGGCGAAGCTGCCCAACATGCCTACCGGCAAGCCCAAAGCCGTGACACAGAGACAGCTGACCAAGCCCATTTTGCGGGCGGGATCCAGTCCCTGTCCAAGCTGTTTCCAATTTCGCATGAGGCCGCGCTCCTCTCCAATCCTGTACAACTTCCAAGGCGACGGTTAAAACAGAAGTTAATGTACCATAGGTTTCTGAGTTGACCCGTTTGTACGGTCGGACACAGGAGCTCAAGTCTTGATAGCATAAGGGGTTTCGGCATCTTGGACTACCGCTCAGCAGGGGTTGACATCGATCTGGGCCAGGCCTTTGTCAGGGGGATCCGCGAGCGCGTTGAACGGATTCAAATTCCGTCTTCAGGTTCTTCAGGAACCTTGGGCGGCATCGGCGGCTTTGCCGGTCTGTTTGAGCTGCCGACAGGGTATCAAGCGCCGGTGTTGGTGGCGGGCACCGATGGGGTGGGGACAAAGCTGGACATTGCCCAGCAGTGGGGTCAGCACCGGGGGGTAGGTGTTGATCTGGTGGCGATGTGCGTCAACGACGTGCTGACGGTGGGGGCCCGGCCGCTGTTTTTCTTGGACTATGTGGCCACCGGCAAGCTGGAGCCGGAAGCCCTGTGGCAGGTGATCGATGGCATCTTGGCGGGCTGCCAGGAAGCGGGCTGCCAACTGCTGGGCGGGGAAACGGCGGAGATGCCGGGGTTTTATCCCCCTGGGAAGTACGACCTGGCCGGGTTTTGTGTGGGAATTGTGGAGAAGGCGGCCATTCTGGATGGGTCGCGGGTGCAGCTTGGGGATCGGTTGTTGGCTTTGCCCAGCAGCGGCCTACACAGCAACGGCTACAGCTTGGTGCGGCGGATTGTGGCCGACCGGGGTTGGCGCTGGGATCACCGGCCTCCCGGCTGGGATCGGCCTTTGGCGGAAGTATTCCTCACCCCCACCCGCATCTACGTGCAGGCGGTGCAGCGGCTGCAGGCAGCAGGGATCGCCATCCACGGCATGGCCCACATCACTGGCGGCGGGATCCCGGAAAATTTGCCCCGCTGTTTGGCCCCGAACCAGGCGGCACGGCTGCAGCCCCATAGCTGGCCCATCCCACAGGAGTTTCTCTGGCTCCAAGAACAGGGCCAGGTGGAGACCTTGGAGATGTTCCGCACCTTCAACCTGGGGGTGGGCTATGTGCTGGTGATCCCCCCTGAGGCGGAAAATCAGGTGAGATCCCTGCTCCCCGAAGCCTTCCCCATTGGGGAGGTGGTGGCGGCCTGTCCAGGGGAGAGCCGGGTTCTGGGACTGGAACAGTGGGGATCCCTCACAAGCCCTGCCGACTAGCCAACCGATGGATCCCCACCAAAAGGGGGAAAGGGATCCCAGTTCCCTCGACTCATCCTCGCCGTCGCTATGCTAAGTTGGCATGTGGCCTCAGCGCTGTTGCCCGCCTTCTTGCCCGAGCCTGCTTCCCGACATTTGTCCTCTTTGGGAATAGGGGTAACTCGGCCTTGGACCGTTTGCTAATCGCTGCTGACCCTCTAGGTTAGGAGTTGCTGATGACAGGTTTACCCACTGCTCGTGCAACCGCGGGTGCCATCGAAGTTGAGCATCTGAGCAAAACCTACGGCAGCTTCACTGCCATCCGCGATGTTTCCTTCCAGGTGAACGCCGGCGAGATCATGGGTTTTTTGGGGCCGAATGGGGCTGGCAAGACCACTTCCATGCGCATTTTGGCGGGGTATCTGCCTGCCAGCGAGGGGACGGCGCGGGTGGCCGGGTTTGATGTTCACGAAAACTCGATGGCGGTGCGGCAGCGCATTGGCTATCTGCCGGAAAACCCACCCCTCTACCCCGACATGACGGTGGAGGCGTACCTGCACTTTGTGGCCCAGATCAAGCGGGTCAGCGCTGGCGATCGGCCCAGGCGGGTGGACGAGGCGATCCGGCGGTGCAGCCTGGAAGAAAAGCGCCACACCCTCATCCGCAAGCTCTCCAAGGGGTTTAAGCAGCGGGTGGGCATCGCCCAAGCTCTGGTTCACGACCCGCCGGTGATCATCCTGGATGAGCCCACCATTGGGCTGGATCCCAAGCAGATTATCGAGGTGCGCAAGCTCATCAAGAGCCTGGCGGGGGAGCACACCATCATCCTCTCCACCCACATCCTGCCCGAGGTGAGCATGACCTGCGACCGAGTGGTGATCATCAACCGCGGCCAGGTGGCGGCCATTGGCACGCCTGCCGAGCTGACAGCCCAGCTCCAGGATCGGCAGCAGGCAAAGCTGGTGGTGGGGGCAACCGAGGCAATGGCCATCCGGACGGCCCTGCAGCCTTTGCCCCAAGTGGAGGTGGTGAGCCTACAGCCCTTGGCGGCGGATCCCTCCCGCTGGCAGGTGCAGCTCAAGAGCAACGCTGCCGCGGACGGCTGGATCCCGGAGGCAGCCAAAGCGCTGGTGCAGGCGGGGATCGACCTCTACGAGATAGGCCGTCCTCAAGCTTCTTTGGAAGAGATTTTCCTGCAGCTCACTACGCAAGAGGGATCTGAGGGCGCATTGGAGGAAGCGGCATGAACGGAGTGGTTGCCATTTTTCGCAAAGAGCTGCGCGGCTACTTCACCTCCCCCATCGCCTATGTGGTGGCCGCGGTGTTTTGGGGACTGGCGGGGTTTTTCTTCTTTAATATTCTGGTGCGGGTGATCAGCTTTTCTCAGCAGGTGGATCTTTTCGCCCAGTTCGGCCAGGAGAACCCTTTTGACGCCGCCACCATCCTGTCACAGCAGTTTCTCAACCTCTTGGGCACCCTCTCCTTATTTCTATTGCCCATCTTCACCATGAGCTCCTATGCCGAGGAGCGGCGGCGAGGCACGATGGAGCTGCTGGCTACTTCTCCCATCACCAACTTGGAGGTGGCCCTGGGCAAATGGTTGGCGGTCTGGGTGTTTTTCATCACGCTGCTGCTGCCGCCGCTGGTCTACCATGTGCTGGTGCTGAGCAGCGCCAACCCGGCAGTGGACTACCGCCTGACCCTGATGGGTTATGTGGGCCTAACCCTGCTGGCGGGTAGCGTTATGGCCTTGGGGTTGTTTATCTCTTCTCTGACAGACAGCACCCTCATCGCAGCAGTGGCCACCTTTGGCTTGATTTTGTTGCTCTGGGTGATCGACGCGGCAGCCGGCCAGGAGGAGAACTGGATTGCCGCGACGCTGCGGCATGTGTCTTTGCTGCAGCAATACAGCAACTGGGTGCAAGGGATCCTCAGCAGCAGCAGCCTCATTCTTTTCTTGAGCATCATCGTCCTGGGGCTGTTTGCCACGGTGCAATCGGTGGAAAGCCTGCGCTGGCAACAGAGCTGAGGTCAGATGGGAGGAGTGCGGTGTTCGCGGCAGCGGTGCGGAGCATTATGAAGGACTGGCGCGCGTTATTGGACTGGACAGGGATCCTGGGCATTGGCGTCATCGCCATCGGCCTGGTGGTGGGATCCGCCTTTACCGGTTGGACGGCTGTGCCCCTGAGCATGCTGGCAACGGGCCTGGCCCTGCTGGTGGTTTGGGGCATCACCCACCGGCAGGAGGTGGGGGTCTTCCTCGGTTTGCGTTCCACCCAGACCAATGCCAACATCCTGGTGGCGGCGGCGGCGATGGCCGTCATTCTGGTGCTGGTGAATGTGGTGGCGGTGCGCTACGACCTGCGGCTGGATCTCACTGAGGAGGGTCTGTTTACCCTCTCGCCCCAAACCCGGCAATTGGTGCAGGGATTGGCGCAACCGGTCAAAGTTTGGGTGGTCACCACTGCGCCGGATCCCAACTTGCGGGAACAACTGGAGCGCTATCGCCGCCTCAACCCCAACCGCTTCCAGTTTGAGTTTGTGGATCCCAACCGGGATCCCCTGACCATTCAGCGGCTGCAGGTGACCCAGAACAACACCCTGGTGGTGGAGGCCGGAGAAAGCCGGCAACAACTGCCTCAGCCCCCTGCCCCTGATCTGGAGAGCAAACTGACCCCCGTCCTGTCCAAAGTGGTCAACCGAGGGGAGTTAGTGGCCTATTTCGTGCAAGGGCACGGGGAAGTGGGGCTGGAAGCGAGGGAAGGTACTCCAACTCTGGCCCAGGCGGCGGCATCCCTGGGTCAGGAAGGCTATCGGGTAGAGACCCTCAACTTGGTGCAAGCGGAGATCCCAGAGGATGCGGATGTCCTGGTGCTGGCGGGGCCACAGCGGGCTTTGTTCCCCGGCGAGGTGGAGAAACTGCAGGATTATCTGGCGAAAGGCGGACGGCTGCTGTTGCTGATCGGGCCGCGGGTGGAGGCTGGCCTGGATCCCTTGCTGGAAGAGTGGGGCGTGGTCTTGGGGGATGACATCCTCATTGAGGTGAGCAGCGTCAGCCAACTGTTGGGGACAGGGCCGGCGGTTGCCCTGGTTACTACCTACGGGGATCACCCCATCACCGCCCCCTTGGCGGCCCAGCGGCTAATGACCCTGTTCCCCCTGGCCCGCTCTGTGGAAACCGAAGCCCGCGAAGGGATCCAAGCCACGCCCCTACTGCGCACCAGCCCGCAAAGCTGGGGGGAGACCAGTCCTGACCTGGAAAGTGGCCCCCTGCAGTTCGATCCGGAGCAGGACAAGCCTGGCCCCCTTACCCTGGGCGTTGCTTTAACCCGCCGTCTGGACACCGACCCAGAACAGGGCTCGGGATCCCGGCAGGAGGCCCGCCTGGTGGTGATCGGCAATGTCAACTTTGCCCTCAACGGCAACTTGCGGCAGCAGGGCAACCGGGATCTCTTCTTGAACACCCTCAACTGGCTGACTGAGCAAACGGAGCAGATCTCCATCCGCCCCAAATCCATCACGGATCGCCGTCTCACCCTGACCGGTCAAAACTTCCGCTGGCTGGTGCTGGGATCGACGGTCCTTTTGCCCTTGGCGGCCCTGGGTTCCGGAGCTGCCCTGTGGTGGCAAAGACGGTAGAGCTGGAGGAAAGCAGGCATGTTCAAGCGAACCACCTGGATTCTCCTGGGTTTGGCGGTGGCCTGTTTGCTGGGCTACTTCCTCTTGGACAACATCCGGCAACTGCGTCAGGAGCAACAGGCGGAGCGAGCGCGGCTGTTCCATTTTGCCACCGACACCATCGCCCGCATTGAAATCCGCCAACAGAAAGAGGGGGAACCCGTTCGCGGCAGCGGTGCGGAGCACTTGGAAATCCTTTTGGAGCGCACTCCGGAAGAAGAGGGATCCCGCTGGCGGATTGTCAGTCCCATTCAGTCAGCGGCGCTGGACTTCCCCATTGAGCAGTTGCTCAACACCTTCTCCCGCCTCACCCCCCAAATCACTCTGGAGGGGGTCACTGACCTGGCCGCTTTTGGCCTGGATCAGCCGCGACACCAAATCGCCCTTTTCCCCAAAGAAGGGGATCCCTACCGCCTGGCCATCGGCAACGACAACTTCGACGGCTCCGGCTTCTACGCCCAGCCCGAAGGGGGACAGGTGGTGCTTCTAAGCAGTGCCCAGAAGGGATCCCTGTTGCCCTCTCTCTTGGCTTTGCGGGACAAGACTTTGCTTCAGTTTGATACAGCCGAGGTGAAGGCCCTGCAAGTGCAGTTGGCAGAGGCGGAGCCGGAAGTTGTTCGCCTGCAGCGGCAAGACGTTCGCGCCAGCGGTGCGGAGCACTTTACTTGGCAGATTGTCGAGCCCAGAGAGCTGCCTGCCGATGAGATCAACGTCAACCGCTTGCTCAATACTCTGGCCCGCCTGCAGGCCGTGGAGTTCCCCGCCGAGACCAAAGACGAGCTCGCCCCCTATGGCCTGGAGCAGCCTTCCGCCCGCCTGACGGTGGAGCTGGAGGAGGGCAAAACCCTGAAGGTCGCTTTGGGATCGGAGAAAGATGGCCAGGTGTACGTCATCACCTCTGAGCACCCGGCAGTAGCCACCTTGCTCACCTCCACCGCCGATATTCTCCGCTCCGACTTGGAAGAGCTGCGGGATCACCGCATTGCCCGCCTCAATCCCAACCAGGTAGGTCAAGTGACCCTGGAGTCGCTGGGGGAGCGGGTTACCCTTAACCCTCTGCCGCAGGAGAAGGGATCCTTGGAGCTGCGCTGGGAAAACCCGGAGCGACCGGGCCAGCCTGTGGATCTCGGCTCTCTGTTCTCCAGCCTGAATGCTGCCCGTGCCAAGGAGTTTGTGGAACAGGCCGACGCGGAAGCCCAGAGGGTGTTGTCTGATCCGGACCTACGGCTGACCTTTGAGCCCAAACCCGACGCCGAGCAGGATCCCTTGGCCCTGAGCTTGGCCTCCTCTGGCTTGCGGGCCTATGTGCAAAGCAGCCGCCAGCCGGACATTGCCGTGATCGAGCTGAGCACCTTCAACAGCCTGGAAACCGAAGTGAATCGCCTCTTGGAAGGCCAGCCGGAGAGCAAGGACTCTGCCCCACTCACGCGACCAGATCCCACTCCCTCGCCCTAGAGTCCCTAGAGCCTTAGCCAGCAGAGGTAGCTGTCTTCTCCTCCGCGGTTTGGGTTGCTTTTTTCAGGGCTTCCCCTTGTATCGTCAGCACCGAGCAGGGAGCGCGGTGGAGCACGTAGTTGCTGACGCTGCCCAGAAACAGCTCGCTCAGGCCGGAGTGGCCGCGGCGGCCCACCACCACCAAGTCCGCATCCCAAGAGCGGGCCAGATCGCAGATGACTCGACCGGGGTTGCCGTAGTTGAGGCTGTACTCAGCACGGATCCCGTGCTCAGCCGCTTTCTCCACCAGCGAGCGCAGGTAGTCCATCTGGTTTTGCTCGAAGATGGCACATTGCTCCCGGTAGGACTGCCACAGCTCGGCGCTGATGGTGGAGCTGTAATCTACCCCCAGGATCATCGGCGGCTCTGGGGCGCCCGGCTCTTCCTGAGACAGAACATGGAGAATCATCATCTGGGCCTGCATGGCCTTGGCCACTTGGACGGCCTTTTGAAATACTCCCTGGCTCAGCTCCGACCGATCCACTGCCACCAAAATCCTGCTGAACATATTGGCTTCCTCCAGATGGCTAACAGCGGGCAGATGGCTAACAGCGGGGCACAAGGCAGAAGCAGCGTGACTTCGGGGTTGACCTCTGACCCCTTTTCCCTCGACTCCAAGCTCCCCTCTGCTCTGCCCCACCTATCTGTGTTGTAGAAGATTTGGGCGAGAAAACCCCAGATATCTTGAACGAACTAGGCAGATTGGCAACGAAAGTTCAGAGATCTTGACACCGGTCAGAAGGCATCGCCTTGGGCTGCCCACTCCAACACCGCCTGCAGCGCCTCGGCCTGCTCTTGCCAGACTTGATCGAGGGGAGTGCCCCGCAGGATTTCCAGCGTTAGGGTTGGGATCCGCCGTTCCTGCCCTGCCCAAGTGCCCAGAGAACCAGGGGTAGGGTAGCCAATGTCGGCGGCGACGGGCAAGCCGTTGCAAGCGGCCATCACCTGGGCCAGCTCAAGGGCAGGGCCGTTGTAGTTCACACAGGGGTGTGCCTGACAGGAGTGGGCAGAAAGGATAAATTGGGGCTGAATCCGGGCCAAACTCGTCAACAACACTTGCGTTTCGGGCTCGGAGCCTGGGGCTGCTCCGGGCGGATAGCGAGCTTCCAAAGAGGCCGGGATCCAATCTTGGGTGGGCAGATTGCGGTTGAGATCCACACCGTTGGCATTGAGACGTTGCCCCAGGGCACAGCCATCCGGGTTCAAGCGAGGGATTGCCCATAGGGTCGCTTTCCCGGCCAGGGATCCCCATCTCCCCGAGGCCACATAGCGCTCGATCAGAGTGTATCCTTCCACCTCGTCCCCGTGTACTCCGCCGATCAGCAGCAAGGAGCGGATCCCTTGGGTGAGCTGCCAAAGGTGAATAGGACGTCCCTGCACCGAGTAGCCGATGACCTGCAGGGATCCCAAGGGTTCGCCAAGTTTTTGAGACATGGGGGATCCCGGCAAGTCTCGCAACCGTTAGAACGGGAGATCGTCCGGCTCCGGTGGGGAAACCACATCCCCCTCAGAGGATTCCACAATCGCCGGTTCGCCCATCCCCGTCAGAGAGAGGACACGAGCGGATCCCAGCTGATGGACACGGCGCGCGGTGATCTCGGCCAGCTTTTCCTTGCGCCCATCTCGCTCCACCACATTCATGTGCAGTTGGCCTTCCACTGTGATTTGGTCGCCCACATGGCAGGTGTCCACCACCCTTTTGGCCAGTTCTCCAAAAGAGGAAACGCGCACCCGGTAGGGCGGCTCATCCGGGCGCAAGCTGGGAAAGCCAATCACCAAGGACGCAACAGCTAAGTTATCAGGGGTGTAGCGCAGCTCTGGCTCAGACAGAACCTCGCCCATCAACACAATCGAGTTCATAACGGAGCCATCCAGGGATAAGGGGCAGCTCAGGGCACTTCCATCATGCCCGCAGGCCAGGATGCCGTCAAACCTAGCCGACGCGGAGAGTCATGTGGCGCAGCACACTCTCGTTGATGCGCAGGTTTTTCTCCCAGGCAGCCACCGCATTGGGTTCGGCTTCGTAGTTGAACTGGATGTACAGACCCTCCTTGAACTTTTTCATCTCAAACCCGGCAAAGCGGCGCTTGCCCCTATTGGTAATCTCCACGTGGGTTACTCCGTTCTCTCGCAGGATTGCCTCCTGACTGCTGAGCAGTTGTTCGAGGGGTTCATCTGACAGATCAGGACGCACAATCAGCATCGTTTCGTAAGCGCGGGGCATGGAAGCAAGTTCTCCTTAGAATCCAGTGGTAGAGACGCAGTGGACTATACTAGCTTTTCTTTCCTGCAACCGAAAAGGCTGCCGCCCAATTCCCATACCCTGGCCGCAGCAGCCAATGCAGGTGAGGCTGCTCACAAGAGGGGATCCATTGTCCGATACAATAGGGATTGCTTCATTGGCCGCTGGTTGGCCCGGCCAAGACACGCTGAATCGAGAGTTGGGATTCCAAGCATGAGCGCAGACGAAGTTTACAGCCGTGTTCGTAAGATCGTGTCCGATCAACTGGGCGTGGAAGACGACAAAGTGACCCCAGAAGCCAATTTCCAGAACGACCTGGGGGCCGACAGCCTCGATACGGTGGAGCTGGTCATGGCTTTTGAAGAGGAATTCGACCTGGAGATCCCCGATGAAGATGCAGAGGGGATCGCCACCGTGCAAGACGCTGTTAACTACATCCTCTCGAAGAAAGCTGCCTAGTCTGCCCCCAGTTCTGACTCTATACCCCCGGGCTAACACCGGACGATGGCTACCACAGATCCCGCCACTGCTTACAGACCAACCCGCCGCGTTGTGATTACGGGCCTGGGTGCGGTCACCCCTATCGGCAACTCTCCTGCCGAGTTTTGGCAGAGCTTGCTGGCAGGGCGCTCCGGCATTGGGCCGATTACCCATTTCGATGCCTCCCGCCACGACTGCCGTATTGCCGGAGAGGTGAAGGGATTTGATCCCCTCGACTACTTGGATCGCAAGGATGTCAAGCGCACCGACCGCTTTGTGCATCTGGCGATGGCGGCCACCCGGCAAGCCTTGGAGGACGCCGACTTTCGCATCACCGCTCTCAACGCCGAGCAAGTGGGGGTGATCTTGGGCACCGGCATCGGCGGCATCCGCGTCTTGGAAGAGCAGCAGACCATCTATCTGCAGAAAGGGCCGGATCGCTGTAGCCCCTTCATGGTGCCCATGATGATTGCCAACATGGCTGCAGGTCACCTGGCCATTCATTTTGGCGCCAAAGGCCCCAATTCCTGCACAGTTACGGCCTGTGCCTCTGGCTCCAACGCCATTGGCGATGCCTTTCGGCTCATCCAGAGGGGAGAGGTGCAAGCGGCGATTACAGGTGGCACGGAAGCGGCGGTCACCCCTTTGTCCATGGCGGGGTTCAGTGCCATGAAGGCCCTTTCCACCCGCAACGACACCCCGGAGCAAGCCTGTAGGCCCTTTGATCGGGATCGGGATGGCTTTGTCATGGGGGAAGGAGCAGGGATCCTGGTCCTGGAGGAGTTGGAGCATGCCCGCGCCCGCGGGGCCAAGATCTATGCGGAGATAGTCGGCTATGGCCTCACCTGCGATGCCCACCACATGACCAACCCTGCCCCCGGCGGCGAGGGAGCGGCCCGGGCGATGCGGCTGGCCCTCAAGGATGCCGGGCTTCAGCCTGGGGACGTGCAACACATCAACGCCCATGCCACCAGCACCCCTGTAGGGGATATTGCCGAGGTACAGGCCATCAAGTCGGTCTTTGGCGAACATGCCCCCCGTTTGGCCATCAGCGCCACCAAGTCCATGACCGGCCACCTGTTGGGGGGAGCGGGCGGCATTGCCACGGTGGCCACAGCTTTGGCCATCCACCACGGCTGGGTTCCTCCCACCCTCAACTTGGACAACCCCGATCCCGAGTGCGAAGGGCTGGATTTTGTCCCCCACAAGGGGCGGCAGATGGCCGTTGAGGCCGCTTTGGTGAATGCCTTTGGGTTTGGTGGGCACAACGTCACGCTGGCCTTGCGCCGCTACTCTCCCGCTTGAAGGGCTTGGCCTATGTCTTCTCCCGAAAGTTCACTGCCCTCAGTTCGCCAACAGGCCTTGGCCGCTTTGACAGCGGAGCTGGCGCAGCAGGGTCACCCGCCCGAATATGCTCAGCACATGGCGGCGGCGGTTATTTTTCAAGCGGATTTGGATCTGTGTGCAGCCCAATTGGCGCGGGTGCTCAGTTGGCTGAAGCAAAACCATCCTGAACTCTATCCAGAGGCGGTGCAATTGGTGGACGCCACTCGGGAAGAGTTCGAGCGTCGCGTTCAAAATGGATAGACAAGCCATCTGCTGTGATCTGAAGCAGGGATCCGGCAGTTGGGTTGCGGTCGTTAGCAGAGGGTGATGTCCCCCCTATGGGACTGCAAGGGGTGATCTTGAGCTGGAGTGGAGTGGTGGCCGATGACGAGAACTTGCACCTACAGGCCATCAACCAACTGCTGGTGGAAGAGAACCTGCGCCCCTGGAACCTGTGCTGGCCGAAGTCGGGATCCCCTGGGCAGCGGGAGCTCTATCGGCTGCAATACCTGGGCCGACCGGATCGAGAGCGCCTGCCGGCTCTGTGGGGGGATCAAGGGCGGGTGCTCAACCCCAAGCAGCTGGAAGAGCTGCTGAAACGCAAGGCCCTATACTACCAGCAGGCTTTGCAGGGGCAAAGGGAGCTGCCTCTCATTCCCCGCCTGAGGGAAACTTTGGAGACGCTGGAGCGGCTGCAACTGAAGGTCGGCCTGCTGTGCGGCCAATCGGCAGCCGAGGTGACCGCTTTTCTGGAGCGTTTCCAGTCCTGTTGCCCGGCCCTGATACAGTTGACCGATGGGGGATCCTACCGAGTGACGGGGGATGATGCAGGCCCAATATTTTCCCCAGGACACTTGCACCGCCTGCTTTTGCAGCGGATGGAATTGCCCGCCCAGGCGTGTTTGAGCATTGAAGCCACCTACTCTGGCATTCAGGCAGCCCGTTCGGCAGGGATCCCGGTGCTGGCTCTGGCCACCTTCTTTCCTCTGCACATGCTGCAGCGGCGGGCCAATTGGGCGGTGGACGGCTACCACCAGGTGGAATGGGATCGCATCCGGAACTGGTTTGCCGGCGGGCAAAACCGTCCTTCGACCCCAGTTGAAGCAGAAGCGGAGGCCGGTTCCTTCAAGGGATCCCAGGGAGCATGACTCTAGTCAATAATAAGCTCAACTATACTATGTATAATATGTTCAGTACGGATTACTACCAGTTGATCTTTCTGTTTACTTTCGAGTCTGCCAACATGGTAGCCAAAGCAAAGCAGAAAATTGGTAGTAAGACGACACGGAAACTGCGCTTTGGGTATTCTACTCAAAGCTTTGCGGGATACCGCCATTCTGTTTGGACTCCGTCCCGCTAACGCGAATGGAAACAAACAGAATGCTATCGCTGCATAGTTGAACAGTGATGTTCAGCAGTGTTCAGCGTAAATGTATCAGGTCAGCCCCAGCCCTAGGGCAGGATCAGCATGCCATCCCCAAAGGAATAGAAGCGATACCCCTGGTCGACGGCCTCTCGGTAGAGATCCAGCAGCCTTTGCCGCCCGATCAGCGCAGCCACCAGCATCATCAGGCTGGAGCGGGGCAGATGAAAATTGGTGACCAGTCCTTGAATCACCCGCCAGGAGTAGCCGGGGTAGATGAATAGATCGCTTTTCCCCTGCCAAGGCTGCAAGGTGCCAGAGGCTGCCGCGGTTTCCAAAGAGCGCACCACAGTCGTTCCCACCGCGATCACCCGCCCCCCTCGGGCTTGGGCTTTTTGGATGGCTGCCACCGTTTCTGCCGGCACCTTGAGCCACTCGCTGTGGAGACGATGCTCGGTTACCCGCTCCGCTTCCACCGGTCGGAAGGTACCCAGGCCGATGTTCAGGGTGATGTAGGCCGTTTGGATCCCTTTTTGGGCCAGCCGCTCCAGCAGCTCCTGGGTAAAGTGCAGCCCTGCCGTGGGAGCAGCCACCGAGCCGGGGTGTTTGGCCCAGAGGGTTTGGTAGTCTTCAGGGCGAACTTGTCCTGAGCCCGGGGATCCGGAAGCCTTGATGTAGGGAGGAAGCGGGATCCGGCCCACCTGTTCCAGGATTTCCTCAAAAGGTTGCGCCCCCTCCCACTCAAACTGCACCACTCGCCCACCGGTCTCCGGATCCAAATCCAGGACAGTGGCCCTCAGCCCAGAGGGGGATCCCTGCTTGCTCCAAAAACCAATCCGATCCCCCACCTTCACCCGTTTGCCCGGCCTGACCAAAACCCGCCAGCTCCACGCCTGATCCGGCAGAGGTTGCGCAGCGGCAGGGATCCCTTCCAGGCAAGGCTCCAGCAGCAACACTTCGACCCGCGCCCCGGAGGGTTCCTTGGCCCCGAACAGGCGGGCCGGGATCACCTTGGTATCGTTGAGAACCAGCAGATCCCCTTCCTGCAGGTAGTCGGGCAGATGGCAGAAGCGGCGATGCTCGTGCCTATCCGGGTACACCACCAGCATCCGCGCCTGATCCCTGGGCTCCACCGGCGTTTGCGCAATCCGATCTGGAGGGAGGGTGTAGTCGTAGGAAGCTGTGAGCAGATCCGGATTGGGCTCCCTATCGCCCAAAGGCTCGGCCTCACCGGGGGGAGCGGCAGCAGGCGAAAAAGAGTCATCCATGGAGATGAATCAAGATGGGGTTCTACGTGGATCCAGCATAGCCAACCGGATCCCGCCAACCCTCTCCCTTTTGAGGGAAGCAGCTAAACCTTGGCCACCACCACCTGCTGCGGCTGATCCTGATACTTGCCGGCGCGGTCGGCGTAGGTCACTTGGCAGGGATCCCCTTCCAGAAAAAGAAGCTGGACCACCCCTTCGTTGGCGTACACACGGCAGTCGGCGCTGGAGGCGTTGGAAAACTCCAGGGTGAGATAACCCCGCCATCCCGCCTCAGCGGGCGTCAGGTTGGCAATCAGGCCCACCCTGGCATAGGAAGATTTGCCAATGCAGATCACGGTAATGTTATCCGGGACTTGCAGCCGTTCCAAGGACACCCCCAACCCATAGGAATGGGCCGGGATGATAAAGTAATCCCCCATCTCGTCGTGGTGCAGCTCCACCGCTTCCAGATTCTTGGGGTTAAACCGCTTGGGATCCACCACCGTGCCGGGCACATGGCGAAAGATCTTGAACTCCACTGGCGACAGGCGGATGTCGTAGCCATAGGAGGACAGCCCGTAACTCAAAACAGGCCGAGACTCAACAGCGCGCACCAGCTCAGGACAGAAGGGCTCGATCATCCCTCGCCGCGCTTGCTCACAGATCCAGCGGTCGTTTTTCAACATGGCTACAGCCGGCTTCCTGGAGAGTGAGGGCACATCTGGTGGACAAGCTCCAGTCTTATTGGGACTCCGCCCCCCTGACGCGACCCGTGTTGCCTAGGTCTTTCGGAGCGGAAACTGTTTGCGCTAGCGGTGCGGAGCAACATGGGCTGCTGTAGGCATAGCACCTGTGCCGCTGACTTGAGGGGGATCCAGAGAGCAGGCAACATTCGCATCGGCAGTGCGCAGCCCTGGGCCTGGGGTTCCACGTAGGCGCAACTGCGTGATCAAGTCCGCCCGCTCCAGAAACGAATCCGGCATCTCCGGCCCGGTGATCACCATGTCCATGGAGATGGGGCGCTGGTCGATTAAGCTCAGCACTTCCGCTTCTGGGATCAGGCCCAACTTCACAGCCAAGCTCAGCTCATCCAACACCACCAAGTCATAGCGGCCACTCCTGACAGCCTCCTGGGTAAATTGCCACAGCTCATCCAATGCCACCCGCTCCTCAGGCTCTAGGTGAGGTGTATCGATGCACCGGTGCAGGCGACAGCGAACCCACTCCAAGGATCTGCCCAGGGAGAGACGATTTTCGGGCCCCTGATTGATCCCACCCTTGAGAAATTGCACGATCAGCACCCGCGTTCCCTGGCCGGCCAAGCGCATCGCCTGAGCCATGACGGGCGTAAACATGCCCCGGCTGGGGTGGGTGTAAAGCTGCAGGGATCCCTGGGGAACCAACTGGGCGGAGAGGGATCCATTCTGCTGAAGGAAAAGCTCGCCGGCAGCAGGGCTGGCTTGAGCCGCAGGCTGTTTGGCGCGGGCTACAGGAGCGGCATCCTTGGAGGAAGGCATAGGATTTGGAGAAGCAGTGCAAACCACGTTCTATCTCGCGAGCAGGCTAGAGAACACGGCCCTAGGTTACAAGGCCTACAAGTGGTGGAGAGCGTCGGCTATGGATTCCATGAAACACCACCTGTGCGTATCCGTCAATGAGTCGGTTCTGCTTCTAGCTGGCATACAAATCATCCCCAATAGAGTAATAGAAAATACAATCCTTGCCCATCCTAGCCTTTTGGCACAAGAGGCAATACCTGAAAAGCTTTGACAGGGGATCTCAATAAAATTTCAGGCCTAGCCCAGAAGCTTGTGTGTGGGGCTATCTCACTTGAGTATAGAGGTGCTCTATAAAAATTTGAGAAAAAGATCAATTTCTTCCAAATAAGATTAACTCTCACAAACAGGAATGCCAGTACCAGCAGCCCACCCACGAGAGAGGAGCAAGGGTCAACCTACCCCAAAAGCCTTGTCCACCAGGAGAGATAGTCATTTTTAAAATAACTATACATTTGGTCGGGAGCCGGGTAGGCCTACACATTAGCGAACATTCGTAGTAGAGAGAATTGTAACCAAAAGTCCAAGGAGTTAATTTCTAACCTCGAGAGTGAAGAAATATAAATTCGTCAATCATCTTCGTCAAAAAATGGATTATTGACAATACTTTTTTGAAAACCAGCATCTGATTTAGCAGAAGCGTAAAGAATTGCGTGCCTTTTATAATCTGAGGTCGTCTTCTTCAAGAGATCGCCTCTTTGATCATTTTTCTTACCGGTCTCAAGGCCAATGTTTTCTACTTAATTTAATCTCTATTTCTGTTATGAGAAATGAGCATTGGGCGTTCAGTTTGGATCCCACTTAAAATTGACCTGAAAAAGCTCTGGGGCTTTGGGTGCTGAGATTGCCGGGATCCCATTGCGCAATCAAAGCCGAGTCCTTCCTCTGGCGGGGGGAGAGATCTTTTTCTTGAGAAGGTAGATCCAATCCTGGAGAATACTTGACCCCTCATCCAATCAGCCAGAAAGTCCGGGGATCCCACCCTCGATCCCTGGATCAAAGGGAAAAGACTCCATCCCGCCGGCACAAAAGTTTTCTGTCACCGACTTGGGCTTGGGAAAAACCCTAGGCCATTGTGAACTCGGGGTGTGCGCCGCCGGGAGGGACTGGGATCCGTCTCACTGTTGGGTGGGCTGGCTTCTGGGTGCCGGTGTTCCCAATTGACGGCTTCTCCCCCCAGCACCAAGGTGGAAGCATTGCCCCCATCCAAGTTCAGGGCATGGCGACAGCCCAATTGCTGCATCAACTGCGCCATCTCCAGCAGGGTAAGCCCTTGGTTTTCCTGGGCATTGCCGGCGGTCACCAGCAGCAAATGTCCGCTGTCCAGTTGGCCAATGGCACTGCGGGCGGCTCGCTGCCGGCGAAAGAGGGGTTGAAATGCCTCCAATCGGGCATCCAAAACCACCTGCCCATCCAAGAGCAAGAGCGGCCCTGCCCCTAGGATGTGGGGATAAGCTTCCAGCTCGGGCGGATCCAAGCGCAGATGAAGGCTGAGGCGATCCCCGGGAACCAGCTTGCGGGCTTCTAGGGCACCTTCTAGCCCCCGCCCTGCCAATACATACCCCTCGCTGGGAATCTGTACCGTCAAACTGCCGGCCAGGCCCGCCACCAGAATTTCTTGCACCTGATCCTCCCGCACCATCACGAGCATTTCGTCGTCCGTTTGGGTGGTGTAGGTGGATCCCCAGTCGGGGGTGAACTGGGAGATGCCAGGCAGGATATAGCCTGTATTGATGCCCACCACTGGGATTTGATCCCCAATGGCATTGCGCAGCTCTGCTTGCATCTGCAGACGGGCAAAGCGCACGGATCCCCCTTCTTGCCCTGCCGTCCCATCCGACCAAGCGATGACCCCACGGCCCAAAGTGGGGCTGGAGATCCAACGGCCATCCCGACGAATTGCCCCCAGCGGCTGACGGGTGTTGCGGTTGAAAAACCCACCGTTAATGGCGGCTACTGCTCCCTGTTCGGGGCCAAAGGAAGACAGCTCCCCCAGACCCACCAGCCCCGCAGGTGCAGCCCAGATAGGCCGCAGTTGGCCCGCTGCGAGAGAAATGACCACGATAGAAACGGGGATCCGATTGTCTCCAACCCAAACCTCCTTCTGGTACAAAGGGATCCCTTGCACCACCCGCACCGGCTGCACACCGAGGGTCACCTGAGCTTGGGCAGCCACGCTGGGCAAAAAGAGAGCAGCAGTGCAGGCTAACCCACAGCTCATGACCCAGGCGCTCAGCTTGGTTTTGGACATGTCTTCACGTCTTTAGGGCTTCACCATTGTCATTGGGAGATGATTATCCCCCTGCGGCAAAGGTTCCCATCACAATGAGCGACAACAGGATCCCGGGAAAGAGCAGCGTCACCAAGATCAGCAGTTCGGATAGGGTCATTGGGGAATGCTACCTACTTAAGGATTGAGCCAACACAGCAGCCCTAATTTTCACCCTAGCGATCCTATGGAAGTGGCCCAGGATCCCTTTGGGATCCCTTAACACTCGATCACCGGTTTTTGCGGCTGCCCGTGCATGCCATCTCTCGCTCTGCCGACAGTATCCTGGCAAGGGGAAAGCCTTATCCAACGGTTCCTATGGGCATCCAAGGCAAACGCATTGCCGTCGAACCCGACAATCTTCGCCCCTGGCTCAAAGAGGCTGTTTTGGCGGGGGGCGGCGAAATTGTGCCCCTGGCAGAAGCAGAAGCCTTGGTCTGGGCCGATGCCTTTGATGTGCCCGGCCTGAAGCGTTGTCTGGCGGAAGGGAAAGGGATCCGCTGGGTGCAGTTGCCCTGGGCGGGGGTAGAGCCTTTTGTCCGGGCAGGGGTTTTGCATCCTGCCTATGTGTGGACTTGTGGCAAGGGAGTCTATGCTCAACCGGTGGCAGAACATGCCTTGGCCTTGACCTTGGCCGGCTTGCGCGACTTGAAGATCCGCGCCTTGGCCCAAACGTGGCAGGAAGGCTCCGGTACCAGCCTCTGGGGCAGCCGCGTGGTCATTTTCGGGGCCGGGGGCATCGCCCAAGAGTTGATCAAGCTGTTGCAGCCTTTTCAATGCTCCATCGACGTGGTGCGTCGCAAGGCGGATCCCTTGCCGGGGGCCACGCGGGTGGTGACACTCGCGGAACGGCAAACGGTGTTGGCAGGGACAGATGTGGTGATCCTGGCTTTGGCCCTCACGCCGGAAACCGAGGGGATCATCGCCCAAGCTGAGTTGGAGCAGATGGGATCCCAGTGTTGGTTGGTGAATGTGGCGCGAGGCAAGCACATCGTGACCCCCGACTTGGTGGCCGCCCTGCAGCAGGGGGTCATTCGCGGGGCCGCCTTGGATGTCACGGATCCCGAGCCCCTACCGGATGGGCATCCCCTCTGGAGCTTGCCCAACTGCCTGATTACCCCCCACACTGCTCTTACCGATGCCATGATTGTCCCAGCCCTCTCTAAGCGGGTGCGAGAAAATGTGCGGCGCTTCCGGGCCGGGGATCCCTTGCTGGGGGTGGTGGATCCGGTTTTGGGGTATTGAGTCCTCTAGCCCCCCTCCCTTGGGGAGCCTGGGATCAGAACATTTGACGCCAAACCCTACTGCGAAGCCATCTCCCGCACGCGGGCAGCAATGGCCTCTGCCATCTCCTGAGTGCCGACGGGATCCCCTGTGGCCAGGTCATAGGTGACCTGCTTGCCCTCGGCGATCACCGCCTGCACCGCCGCCTCCACCCTTGCGGCAGCCTCCCGCTCTCCTAGGTAGCGCAGCATCATCGCCCCGGAGAGGATCAGAGCGCAGGGGTTGACTTTGTTTTGGCCGGCATATTTGGGAGCAGAGCCGTGAATGGCCTCAAAAACCGCAATGCCGTCGCCGATGTTGGCCCCCGGCGCCACCCCCAGCCCGCCGATCATCCCCGCGCACAAGTCGGAAATGATGTCCCCATAGAGGTTGGTGAGCACCAGCACATCGTAGAGCTGCGGCTTTTGCATCAGTTGCATGCACATGTTGTCCACGATGCGATCTTCAAACTCGATGTCGGGATACTCCTGGGCCACCTCCCGCGCCACCCGCAGAAACAAGCCATCGGTGAATTTCATGATGTTGGCTTTGTGCACTGCCGTCACCTTCTTGCGGCCATTCTGGCGGGCGTACTCAAAGGCAAATTTGACAATGCGGCGGCTGCCGAAGTCCGAAATGGGCTTGATGCCGATGGCGGATCCCTCGCGGATGGGTTTGCCGGAGAGGCGCATCATTTCCTCCCGCGCTTGGATGGCTTCCGGCGTGCCCCGTTCAAACTCGATCCCGGCATAGAGATCTTCAGTATTTTCCCGCACCACCACTAGGTCAATGTCTTGAAAAGGGCTTTTGACACCGAGCATGGATTTGGCCGGGCGCAGATTGGCGTAGAGATCCAGCTCCTTGCGAATGGCTACGTTGACCGAACGAAAGCCAGTACCTACGGGAGTGCCAATCGGCCCTTTGATCGCCACTTTGGTTTCCCGAATGGACTCCAACACCTGGGGTGGCAAGGGGGTGCCGTATTTCTCGATCACCTCCACTCCTGCTTCTACCGGGATCCATTCGAACCGAACCCCAGTAGCCTCCAAGACCGTGGTCATCGCCTTGGCCACTTCCGGGCCGATGCCATCCCCAGGGATCAAAGTCACACGATAGGCCACAGATGCTTCTCCTCGCAGTGTTAACGACAGCGCAAAAACTCCGCCTTGCCAGCGTGAGAGGATCCCCTACAAACGGGTCAGACAACCGGGGATCCGTTGAGCTTAAACGACTATAGAACAGGTTGAGACCGAAAATGCTGCGTCTGCTACCTTGAAAAGACTGGGCTGGGGACAAGATTAGGAACTCGGCGGCAAAGAGATCCGCAGTTCCACCACTGTGCCACTGCCAAAGCGGCGATTACGCCAAGCAATGCTTGCCCCGATCAACTCGGCTCGGTAGCGCATGTTGAGCAACCCGTGTCCATGGCCAGACGGCTGGGCGGGATCCACCCCACTCTTGGACGCCGGCATACCACAGCCATCGTCGATGATCTTCAGCTCCAAGTGGGTGTAGGGAGCGTAAACTACTCGACCCTGACTGCTTCGCAGTACAGGGCGGGCTTTCGGTAGCCCTGCAGTTGGCAAGCCAACCACGAACCTCTAGGCTGGTTTACGACAGCCCCCAAGAGCGCAATCACATTCGCACCATTCAAATCCGCATCCCCTTCCCATCCACAGTGCCCACACTTGAACGACTTGCCACTGCGGTAGGATTGCGCAGGATCGGGATGGATGTGTAAACACTTGTGACAGGTCTGCGACGTGTAGGCGGGCGGAACAAGAATCAGAGAAACCCCTGCAACCCTCGCCTTGTACTCCAGAAACTGACGTAGTTGGTAGAACGCCCAACTGTTGGTCCTACGCCGCTCGGCTTTGCTGCGTGGCTGTTGATTGACTCTTTCCCGGATCCCTGTCAGGTCTTCCAGAGCAATAGCGCTGTTGGTAGCTTTTGCCCTAGAGACAATAGCTTTGGAGATGCGATGATTGACCCACGCTTGAAAGCGTCTCTCCTTGCCAGACAGCCGTTGCAACAGTTCTCTGCATCTGCGCCGCGAACTGCGGGTGCCCTTACTGGCTTTGCGTTGGAGTACCGCCCTCAGTCGGGAGTAGTGGTCGCGGACTCGGTTCAACTGTTGTCCATTCCAGTTCTTCCCCTCTGAGGTATGAGCGATATCTATCCTTCCCAAATCCACCCCGATCACCTTGTCGGTATCTTGTTGCTTGGGTGGCTTTTTCTCTACGCAAATCTGGATGTAGTAGGAGCCATCTTTGCGCTTGATCAGCGTGGCAGCTTTTGGGTTGGAACCAGCCAGCATCCCACGCTGGTAGTTACCAATGGCTAGCTCAAAGCGTTCTCTCCCTTCCACCGTGGTCAGCGACACCGTCCAGTCTTTTTGACGGAACGAGAAGATGCGTGCGTCGTAGGTAACGAACCCACGCTTGAACTCTTTAACCGGACGGTTGCGCTGTCTCGCCACTTTGCGAGCGCCTGCCACCCGTCTGCACACCTGTTGAGCCAAGTTACTGGACAAGCCGAACCGGGCTCGAATCTCGTAGTAGCAAAGGGATTGCAACTTGACCGCGTTGACGATCTTCTCCGGCGTGTTCTGGTTGACCCAGTTCAATGCCTGCACAAAGACATCCATCGTCGCGTCCAATTTGGCGGCTTGCGACTGGGACGCCTTGAGCTTACAGGAGACGGTCAGGACTTGGCTCATAAGTTCATTGTACTTCATCAAAGCGCATTCCTCCCGGCACTGACCCTACGGGTACAGTGCGGGGCTCCTGCGATTTCTAGCTGAGAAGAGAGCAGCACCAGTTCTTGGACAATTTGGTTTGCAGCCTGTAGCTGGCCTAGCAGCATGGGATCCCGATTGCGGCAGCGGTGCGGAGCACTTTCAACAGAGGCAACCGAAGGCATGACAGCAAGAGATGGGCTTCCATCAACAAGGAACCAACTTCTGCACAGCCTCTAACCGCCCCAAAGCCCAGCCCCGCCGCTGCAGAAGCGCAAAAGATTGCAGCAAATCCGGCCCCTGCAGATCCCCTGTCAGGGCGGCCCGCAAACTCTTCATCAGCAGGCCCTTTTTCATGTTCTGGGCTTTGGCCACCTGATCCACCAGCGGCTTCAAGCTGTCCACCATTCGCGTCAGCGGGACGGAGTCGTTAACCTGAGGCAGCTCGGCAGCAGCCAGCGTGGCAGCCATAGCAGCCATAGCCTCTGCCACCCCAGGCAGGCGCAACTGTTCCAGAGCTGGCAACGTGTAGCTGAGGGGCTCCTGAAACAAAAAGCGGCTGAGCGGAGGAGCCTCTGCCAGGCGGTCGATACCATCGGCAATCAGGCGGGCCACATCTTCCAACCAGGTGGGATCCGGCACTCCGGAAAGGTCAAACCCTGCCGCCTGCCAAAAGGGGGTGAGCCGTTCTACCAGTTCTGGCGGAGAAAGCCGCTTGATGTACTGGCTGTTGATCCAGTTGAGTTTGTCCCAGTCAAAGCGGGCAGCCGCACGGTTAACCCGGTCAAAGTCGAACAGCGCAGCCGCCTTTTCCAAAGAGAAAAGCTCTTCCCCATCCGGGGGCGACCAACTGAGCAAAGCCAAATAGTTCTTGAGAGCTTCCGGCAAAAAGCCCAGTTGCTGGAACTCTGCTACCGAAGTTGCCCCATCCCGTTTGGAGAGCTTTTTCCCTTCCGGGTTCAGGATTAAAGGAGAATGGGCGAACTGGGGAGGTTCGTAGCCAAGAGCGCGGTAGAGCAAAATCTGCTTGGGGGTATTGCCGATGTGATCTTCGCCGCGAATCACATGGGTGATGCCCATGTCAATATCATCCACCACCACCGCCAAGTTGTAGAGAGGGTAGCCATCCGCTCGGGCAATGACCATGTCTCCTCCCAAATCCTGGGTGTTCCAGGTAATGGGGCCGCGGATGAGATCCACCCAAGACACCTCTAGGGGCTCCTCGATTTTGAAGCGGATCACCGGCTGCCGACCCTCGGCTTCGTAGGCCCGTCGCTGGGCTTCGGTGAGAAAGCGGTGGCGGTTGTCGTAGCGGGGGGCTTTGCCGGCGGCCTTCTGGGCAGCGCGCATCTCCTCCAGCTCCGCCTCGCTGACGTAGCAGCGGTAGGCCAACCCTCGATCCAGAAGCTGCTGCACCACTGCTTGGTAGCGCTCGATGCGCTTGGATTGGTAGATCGGCCCTTCGTCCCAGTCTAGGCCCAACCAGGCCAGGCCCGCCAAAATGTTGCGGGTGTAGCGGGGCAAAGAGCGGTCGCGGTCGGTGTCCTCGATGCGCAAAATGAACCGGCCACCGTGGCGACGGGCATACAGCCAGTTGAACACTGCCGTTCGGGCGGTGCCGATGTGCAGATTTCCAGTTGGACTGGGGGCAAGGCGAACACAAACACTCACAGGTCTAAGGATCCCAAGCAGAGCATTCTGATCCTAGTCGGCGGCGAGATCCTTTGTCATGTTGGCCCTCCATTGGGTTGCAGGCGGTTGCCAATTGAGGCATTTCGAGTAGAATCCGCTCTAGCCGCCGGTCAAAAGGTAGGCTGCACGGGGATCAAGGTTGACTGGCAATGTCCAACCCCCCCTTTTTTCCGGTGTTGAGGAAAAGCTGTAGCGCAGGAGGAATCACAGCACATGCGTCTGACTTTGGCCATTCTTCTGGGTTGTCTGTCCGCCGGGATCCCGATTGGATCCGCCTTGGCCCAAATTGCCTATCCTTCCTATCCGGTGGGAGATGCCCTGGATAGGATCCTGTTGGATACAGGCAGGAATGTGGATCCGGTCATTTTCCCTGAGGAGGTGGTGCGCTCCCAGGCCCGGCAGACCACCGCCTTCTTCACCACGCTGCTGAACCAACGCACCAACATCCCACCCCTGCGCTCGCTGGATTTGCCCAGCCCCTATCAGGCTTCGGTTCGTACCCAGGCCGGGTACTACCGCGTGACCCAGACAGAGCCCGTTTTGGATTTTGAAATCTTGCGCTAGGCAGGGCAGGTATTCGGGGCCTGTTCCAGCGCCGGCCTGTTGCTGTTGCCAAAACGTTGTGTATGAAGCTCCGTTCTACTGCTGCGCGGAAGAAAGCTAGCTAGGGCGGTGGTTGTGCCCTGGTCGGCGTGGCGGAAAGGGCAGTGACTGCCTGGTGGTTGCCTTAAAGCTGTTCACCCAGGAGAGCATGGTTTTTCTCAGCGAAACAGCTCCCTGGAGAGGCGCTCCGCCGGTGCAATCGGACAAGAGGGAACTGGGGAAAGTTGTGTTTGTGAGAGCCTTCATCCTATGGCCCGCTCGCGCGGACGGTAACTGCCTCTCCGGTCAGCGAAAAAGCTCGCGTGGCGGTAATGCGCACCGGCACCAGGGATCCCTGCAGTTGCTCTGGATCCCCTTCAAAGAACACCAAGCGATTGCCGCGGGTACGCCCCATTGCCTGGCGGGGGTTTTTCGGGTTGGGGCCTTCCACCAGCACCTCTTGCACCTGGCCTAGGAGTCGGGCACTGCGGGCGGCGGCCACCTCGGCCACCAGTCGGTTCAGCCGTTGCAGGCGGTCGCTTTTTTCCTCCTCGGGCACTTGGTCGGGCCACTCAGCGGCGGGGGTGCCGGGACGAGGGGAGTAGGCGGCGGTGTTCACTTGGTCAAAGCCAATGTCCTGCACCAGTTGCAGGGTTTCTTGGAACTGAGCTTCGGTCTCTCCCGGGAAGCCGACAATGGCATCGGCGCTGATGGCGGCTTCGGGCATGTATTGGCGGATGAGCTGGATGATCTGGCGATAGCGCTCGTGGGTGTAGCCGCGCCGCATCCGCTTGAGCACTTCGTTGCTGCCCGCCTGGAAGGGAATGTGGAAGTGCTCGCAGACTTTGGGCAGCTCGGCGCAGGTGGCGATCAGCTCCTCGGTAAAGTAGCGCGGGTGGCTGGTGGCAAAGCGAATCCGTTCAATACCTTCCACCGAATGGACGAAGCGCAACAAGCTGGCCAGGTTGGTTTTCGGATCCAGATCCCGTCCGTAGGCATCGATGTTCTGCCCCAGCAACGTCACCTCTCGATAGCCTGCTCTGGCCACGTCTTCGATTTCGGCGCGGATGGCCTGGGGCTGGCGGGACTGCTCTTGCCCTCGCACCCGCGGCACGATGCAGTAGGTGCAGCGCTCGTTGCAACCGTAGATGACATTGATCCAAGCAGTGACCTGGCTGTCGCGGCGG
Organism: Thermostichus sp. MS-CIW-41; assembly: GCF_054058915.1. Lineage (NCBI taxonomy): Bacteria > Bacillati > Cyanobacteriota > Cyanophyceae > Thermostichales > Thermostichaceae > Thermostichus > Thermostichus sp. MS-CIW-41. The sequence goes on along the minus strand of NZ_JBSSBO010000020.1, from coordinate 10,881 downwards.
GGCTTGGTGATGTCTTCTGGGATCTCAACCGGCTCGGTGGCCACCACCTGGTTTCCGGCTTCCACCTGCGCCAACAGATCCCCAAGGCGGTTCACGTACTGGGGGCCCATGACCAGATCCAGCTCAGGGACGCGGCGCAACAATTTTTCCCCTTCCTGCTGGGCCACACAGCCGGCCACGATCAGCTTGATGGCCGGGTTCTTGCGCTTGCGCTGTGCCTGGATGCCCAGGTAGGAATAGACCTTCTGCTCAGCATTGTCGCGGATGGTGCAGGTGTTGTAGAGAACTAAGTCCGCCTGCAACTCATCTTCGGTGGCCACATACCCCAGGGACTCCAGGATCCCGGCCATGCGCTCGGTATCGGCGCGGTTCATTTGGCAGCCGAAGGTGATGGTGTAATAGGTGGGAGCAGCCATGGGAAGTAACAGCACAAAGAACCACCATCTTCGAGCTTAGCGGATCCTTAAAAATGGCTGAGGGGTTTGAGACTGCAACGGTTAGTCTAGATAAAAGTTCCTACACCGGCAAAGGCTCATGTTGCCCAAGCATCGTCCCAAGCAACTGTCGCTGGGCCCTCTGGAATCGGAAATCTTGGAGATCCTCTGGGATCTGGGCAGCGCCAGCACCCGTCAAATCCACGAGCGCATCTTGGCCGATCCGGATCGGGAGCTGGCCTATGCCTCTGTGACTACAGTTTTGCAGCGCTTAAGCCAGAAGGGCTGGGTGAGCTGTGAGCGCCGCACCGATCCCCAAGGGCGGAATCTGCCCATGCTGTGGCGGCCTCGTCTTTCGCGTCAGGAAGCGGCCAGCCTCAGGGCCTTCACCCACCTGCAGCAGTTTTTGGCCGTGGGGGATCCCGATACGGTGGCAGCCTTTGCCGATAGCCTGGATCAGGCCAGTGTGTCCCAGTTGCAGGCGATTGCCGAACGGCTGCGGGCGGCCCGTCAAGCCAGGAGGGATCCGCGATGAGCCACTTGGGCATGTTACTGCTGGGCTTGGGCCTCAGTTGCCTGTGGCGAGCCCAGGTGCGCCTGGACAGGAGTGGGGGATGGGGCCGACGTTGGCAGCGGGCTTGGATCCACTTCTTGCTGCCCCCGCTGCTGTTGCTGACCACTGCTTTGGCCTTGGCCTGGATGGGGCCGTGGGGACAAATGGCCGGGGTGGGGGGCTGGTTCTGCTACGGCTGTGCTCTGCTGTTGCTGGCCGTGGCCGGCGGCGTGGCCTTGCACTGGATTTGGGAATACTGGCGCTCCTATCGACGTGCCCATCTGCAAGCTTTAGCCCATGTGGATTTGCATGGCTCTCCGGCCTATGTGCTGGATTTGGAGATCCCTTTTGCTGCCCAAGTGGGGGTGTGGAATGCCCAGTTGGTGGTCAGCCGCGGCCTGCTGGAGCAGTTGGATGATGAGCACTTGCGGGCTGTAATCGCTCACGAAGAAGCCCATCGCCACTACCGCGACACCCTGTGGATGTTTGGGGTGGGCTGGCTGCGACGCCTCACCGGCTGGCTGCCCAACACCGAGGCCCTCTGGCAGGAATTGCTCACTCTGCGGGAACTGCGGGCGGATCGCTGGGCGGCCCAACGGGTGGATCCCTTGCTGTTGGGAGAGGCCCTGCTGCAGGTGGTGGGCTATGGCGTGGTGGAGCAACCGGCGGCGGCCTGGGTTGGCTTTGCAATGGCCGTGAGTTCAGACTCAGGGCAACGGCTGCAGGAGCGTATCGATGCCCTGCTGCAGCAGGCAGAGTCAGGGCCCGTCGATCCCCTACCCCATTCTTCTTCCATTCGGGGTTGGGCCTGGTTGGGGTTGTCCCTATTGCCTTTGCTGGCGATCCCGTTCCATACCTGAAGATTGACGGCGATTCCTCAACCAAATTGTCCTTGGGTTGGGGAAGCGAGCTTGAAAAAAAACCACCAGTTGACGCCCAAAGCCTGAGATCTGCTTTGCAAGCAGAATGGGATACTCTAGGTCAGGTTTTCTGGACTTCTAGGGACTTACAGCAGTGCAAACCAACTCTTCCCTTTCTGAGGCGACCGGGTCGGCGTGTGATCCCCTTACGCGGGCGCAGATCCTCATCGAGGCTTTACCCTACATTCAGCAGTACCAGGGCCGCGTTATTGTCATCAAATACGGCGGCGCAGCCATGGTGCACCAAGAGCGACGGGCCGAGGTGCTCCGAGACATCGTCTTTCTGGCCTGTGTGGGGATCCGCCCGGTGTTGGTGCATGGGGGGGGGCCGGAGATCAACAGTTGGCTGCAAAAACTGGACATTCCCTTCAAGTTTGTGGATGGCTTGCGGGTTACCGATGCCGCCACCATGGAAGTAGTGGAGATGGTGTTGGTGGGCAAGGTTAATAAGCAGATCGTCCAGCTCATCAGCTTGGCCGGCGGATCGGCGGTGGGGCTGTGCGGGCGGGATGGCAACTTGATCAAAGCGCGATCCCAGGGCCGGGCAGAGATCGGCTTTGTTGGGGAAGTGAGCAGCATCAACCCCCAGTTGCTGCAAACCCTATTGGAAGGTGGACAGATTCCGGTGATCTCCAGTGTGGCTGCCGATGAGACGGGCCAAGCCTACAACATCAACGCCGATACGGTGGCGGGAGAACTGGCGGCCTCTCTGGGGGCAGAAAAGCTGATTTTGCTCACCGACACCCCTGGCATTCTCAAAGATCCTCAGGATCGCAGCTCTCTGATTACGTTGCTGGATATCGAGACGGCTCGCCAGTTGATCCAAGCCGGTGTCGTCAAGGGCGGCATGATCCCGAAGGTGCAGTGTTGCATTCGCGCCTTGGCACAAGGGGTGCGGGCGGCCCACATTCTGGATGGGGGATCCCCTCATTCCCTATTGCTGGAGCTGCTGACCGATGCCGGGGTGGGCACCAAGCTTGTTCCTTCTCAGTTTTCCGCTCAGTTGGAAGGACTGAACAACGGATCCCGCTAAGCTTCCTTGATAAAGCGAAGAATCTCCCGCACATGGCCGAGAAACTGGCTATCCACACTGAGCTGAGCCACAGCTTGGTGGGTCTCCTGGCGCAATTGCCTGTGCTCCAGCTCGTTGCTGGCCCGCAACTGTTCCAGTTGGGCTTTGAGCGCGGCCAGCTCCTGCCGTAGGTAGCGCCGGGTTTCTTCCTCTTGTTGGGCCCAAGAGCCAGGTTTGCCGGGATCCCATTGCTCCTGCAACTGCTCGACTTGGCGTGTCAACTGCTTTATCCGCTCGGCCAACTCGATGGCATCTTCGCGAGGGATCTGGATTTGCCCTTGCAACTGGGCCAAGCGGTCGGCCAAATACTCGTAGCCGCGGATGGCCGGGCGCAGAGCCGTCAACAACAGGGCAGCCACAGCGCTGGGGTAGCCGAGGGGGGTCACCTGCCCAGCCGCCAGGCCGTAGAAAGCCAGAGCCGACAGCCCATGCAGGGCAATGGCCACGCGCAACGACCAGCGGCTGAGCTTTTGTAGGAAAGCCAAGGTTGAATCTTCCACCGGGATCCCTCGTTCCTGAGACACGACCGCCTCCTGCTGAACGGCCTTGGCCTGAAAGTAGAGGTTCCAGGGAAGGGTGACGATCACCACCAGCCACCAAAAGCTGGCGATCCCAATGGCCCAGTCGGCCAGCTCCCCAATAGGTAGCCCAAAAGCCCGCAACAGGCCAAACAGGATCCCGCCGCCGATCAACAACAGCAGCCCCGCCACCCAAACTGGGAAAAAGATTTTCGAGTAAGACACGGAGTAAGAGGTTGAGTAAGACATTGCCGGTTTCTCCTCATCAAGCTGCCTACAGCCTGCCCGAACCGAGCGGCCAGAAGCTCGTAAACTACCCGACTCCGACCGCTAAGCGGTACGGAGCGGGCTTTCAGTAGCCCTGAGCCTGTTCTGCTCTACCAGAGAACAAAACAAGCCCGGACCTCTAGGCTGGTTTACGACAGCCCCCAAGAGCGCAATCACATTCGCACCATTCAAATCCGCATCCCCTTCCCATCCACAGTGCCTACACTTAAACTTCTTTCCACTGCGGTAGGATTGCGCAGGGTCGGGATGAATGTGCAAACACCGGTGGCAGGTCTGCGACGTGTAGGCAGGCGGTACCAGAATCAAGGCAACCCCTGCACGCAGAGCCTTGTACTCCAGAAAATGACGGAGTTGATAAAACGCCCAACCGTTGGCCCTGCGCCGTTCGGCTTTGCTCCGCGGCTGTTGATTGACCCTTTCTCGGATCCCTGTCAGGTCTTCCAGGGCGATAGCGCTGTTGGTAGCTTTTGCCCTGGAGACAATAACTTTGGAGATGCGATGATTGACCCACGTTTGAAAGCGTCTCTCCTTGCCAGACAGCCGTTGCAACAGTTCTCTGCATCTGCGCCGCGAACTGCGTGTGCCCTTACTGGCTTTGCGTTGGAGTGCCGCCCTCAGCTTGGAGTAGTGGTCGCGGACTCGGTTCAACTGCTGTCCATTCCAGTTGTCCCCCTCTGACGTATGGGCGATATCCGTCCTGCCCAAGTCCACCCCGATCACCTTGTCGGTATCTTGTTGCTTGGGTGTTTTTTCCTCTACGCAAATCTGGATGTAGTAGGAGCCATCTTTGCGCTGGACTAGGGTGGCCGATTTGGGGTTAGAGCCAGCCAGCATTCCCCTCTGGTAGTTACCAATGGCTAGCTCAAAGCGCTCTCGACCCCCAACGGTGGTCAGCGACACCGTCCAGTCTTTCTCGCGGAATGAAAAGATACGTGCATCGTAGGTAACGAACCTACGCTTGAACTCTTTAACCGGACGGTTGCGCTGTCTCGCCACTTTGCGGGCGCCGGCCACCCGTCTGCACACCTGTTGAGCCAAGTTACTGGACAAGCCGAACCGGGCTCGAATCTCGTAGTAGCAAAGGGATTGCAGTTTGACCGCGTTGACGATCTTCTCCGGCGTGTTCTGGTTGACCCAGTTCAATGCCTGCACAAAGACATCCATCGTCGCGTCCAATTTGGCGGCTTGTGACGGGAACGCCTTGAGCTTACAGGATATGGTCAGGACTTGGCTCATAAGTTCATTGTACTTCATCAAAGCGCATTCCTCCCGGCACTGACCCTACGGGTACAGTGCGGGGCTCCTGCGATTTCTAGCTGAAGAAGCGGCGGCGCGACATCAGCCGCTTTGATCTGCGCCAGTTGGCCGCAGCCTGTGAAGGCTTCTCCGGCGCGGAGATCGAACAAGTTTTGATTGCTGCCATGTACGAAGCGTTTGCCCAGAACCGCGAATTTACCCAACTGGACATTTTGGCAGCAACGAAAGCAACTCAACCGCTATCTCGCACCATGACGGAGCAAGTGGTAGCGTTGAGGGAATGGGCCCAGCAGCGGGCTCGGCCTGCAGCGGCCTCTGTAGCCGAGTACCAGCGGCTGGAGTTCTAGGAGGAGGTGAGGATCCAAAGCTACCTTGACAGAAGCAGGGACGGCAGGGCCCAAACCTTCCCCAAAGAACAGTGCCCATTGTTTGTGTTGATGTTCCAACCCCTACACACAGGAGAGAAACACCATGTCTCATTTTAGCACCTTGCGTACCAAGATCACCGATAGCCAAATCCTGATCAACTCTCTGCGCGATCTCGGCTACACCGTTAAGCTGAACGCCGACGTGCGTGGCTACAACGGCCAGCGTGTTCGCGCTGACATCGTGGCTCAGTTGGAAGGCGACTACGATCTGGGCTGGTCGAAGAATCCCGACGGTTCCTACGACCTGATTGCCGATCTGTGGGGCGTGGCCAAGAAGCACAACCAGACCGAGTTGATCAACTCCATCAACCAGAAGTACGCCGTCAACAAGACCTTGGCCGAGGTGAAGCGTCCTGGCTTGAACAACGCCAACGTTAAAGTGGTGATGCACTAAGCCGGATCCTGTCTCGCCATCGCTGCAGCGATCTACACCGACTAAAGTTAGGAGGGGCTGAATCCAGCCCCTACTTTTTGGCTTGGTTTTTGGATTGGAGGGGCTGGGACCCGAAGGAGGAACCTACGCTTCTGTGAGAGCGGCAATGCCGGGCAGCACCTTCCCTTCCAATAGCTCCAGGCTGGCTCCGCCACCGGTGGAGATATGGGTCATTTTGTCGGCCAGGCCCACTTTTTCCACGGCAGCCACCGAGTCTCCCCCGCCGATGATGGTGGTGGCTCCCGCTTGAGTGAGATCGGCCAGGGTGCGGGCAATGGCTTCTGTGCCCAGGGCAAAGCGGTCGAATTCGAACACGCCCATTGGCCCATTCCAGACCACGGTTTGGCACCCCTGCAGGGCAGCCTGGAAGGCTTTGATCGATTCCGGGCCGATGTCCAAGCCCATCCAATCCTCGGGGATGGCGTGGATGGAAACGGTCTGGGCCTGGGCATCTTTGTCAAACCTATCGGCTACCACCACATCCACCGGCAGCAGCAGCTCCACCCCCCGCTCTTTGGCTTTTTCCATCAGGGAGCGGGCCAGATCCAGCTTGTCGGTTTCTACCAGGGATTTGCCGGTCTTGAGGCCCTGGGCTTGGTAAAAGGTGAAGATCATGCCGCCGCCGAGGAGGAGCTTATCCACCTTCTCCAGCAGCCTCTCGATGACGCCGATTTTGCTGGACACTTTGGAGCCGCCGATGATGGCCGCCAAGGGGCGCCGCGGATTCTCGATGGCGCCGGAGAGGAATTGCAGCTCCTTTTCCACCAGGTAGCCGGCCACAGCAGGCTGGAGGTAGGCGGTGACGCCGGCAGTGGAGGCGTGGGCGCGGTGGGCGCTGCCAAAGGCGTCGTTGACAAACAGGTCGGCCAGTGAGGCCAGCTTGCGGGCAAATTCCGGGTCGTTGTCCTCCTCTTCTGGGTAGAAGCGGACGTTTTCCAGCAGGGCCACCTGGCCGTTTTCCAGGCGGTTCACTACCGCCTCGGCCTCAGGGCCGATGCAGTCGGGGGCAAAGGCGACCGGCTGGCCCAGCAATTGAGAAAGACGGGTGGCCACGGGGGCTAGGCTATTGCCCTCGCGAGCGATCTTAACCGCGCCTGTCTCTTTGTCTTTTTTGACGGGGCGGCCCAGGTGGCTGGCGAGGATCACTTTGGCGCCCGCTTGGATGAGGGCCTGGACGGTGGGCAGAGCAGCCCGAATGCGGGTGTCATCGGTAATGTTGCCCTGGGCGTCCAACGGGACATTGAAATCGGCTCGCACCAGCACACGCTTGCCGGCCAGATCAAAGCCGGATGACAGCAGGGATCCCAGTGTTTGTTTGGCCATCGTTGTCTTTCCCCCCGGACTGCGGAAAATCTTTACTTTTTCTTCCGTATGTATCCTACCAGCGATTGGGATCCCGGCAGCGAGACCGATGGGCTCAGGGATCCCCTTGTTCCGCTGCTTTTGCTGGGTCGGCCTTCCGTCTGCCCCTTGGCCCCGGCAATTGTAACGGTTTGCAAATAGAATAAAAATGTTGCTTTGTCGTTACCCTCATGCGTGTTGCCATTGCTGGTGGCGGGCTGGCCGGGCTGGCCTGTGCCAAGTATCTCTGCGATGCCGGGCATCAACCGCTCCTCTTTGAGCGGCGGGATGTTTTGGGTGGCCTGGTGGCTGCCTGGAAAGATGCCGACGGCGACTGGATCGAGACGGGGCTGCACAACTTTTTTGGCGCCTACCCCAACACGTTGCAGCTGTTCCGGGAGCTGGGCATCTCCGATCGCCTGCAGTGGAAGGAACACAGCTTGATTTTCAACCAGCCGGACAAGCCGGGCACCTATTCCCGCTTTGACCTGCCGGATATTCCCGCTCCTTTCAACGCCATTGTCGGCATCTTGCGCAACAACGACATGCTCACCTGGGGGGAAAAGGTGAAGTTTGCCCTGGGGCTGGTGCCGGCCATGATTCGCGGCCAGCGCTATGTGGAGCAGATGGATCGCTATAGCCTCTTGGAATGGCTGCGGCGGCAGGGTATTGACGAGCGGGTCAACACCGATATTTTCATTGCCGTCTCCAAGGCCCTGGCCTTCATCAACCCGGAGGAGATCTCGGCCATGGTGCCCCTGACGGCCTTGAACCGCTTTTTGCAGCAAAAAGATGGCTCTAGGATTGCCTACCTAGACGGCGCTCCCCCAGAGCGGCTCTGCCAGCCGATGGTGGACTACATTGTCGCCCGTGGGGGGGAAGTGCATTTGAAGGCGGCGTTGCAGGACATTCGTCTCAACCTCGATAACAGCGTGGCCGGGTTTTGCTTAGCCACCCCCTCTGGGCCGGTGGAGGTGACTGCCGATGCCTATGTCTCGGCCCTTTCGGTGGACGCGCTCAAGGAGCTGCTGCCGGCGCAGTGGTGGGGGATCCCCTTTTTCCAAAAGCTGCGTGAACTGGAGGGGGTGCCAGTAATTAGCCTGCAGATCTGGTTTGACCGCAAGATTACTCACATCGATCACTCCTTGTTTTCCCGCTCGCCGCTATTGAGCGTGTATGCCGACATGAGCAACACCTGCCGGGCCTATGCCGATCCGGAGCGGTCCATGTTGGAGCTGGTGCTGGCTCCGGCTGCCGAGTGGATTGATCGCGGCGATGAGGAGATCTTTGCCGCCACGCTGGAGGAACTGAAAAAACTCTTTCCCCAGCACCTTACCGGCCCCAACCCCGCCCGCGTGCGCAAGTGGGTGGTGGTGAAAACGCCGCGCTCGGTCTACAAGGCTACCCCTGGCAGACAGCAGTATCGCCCCACTCAAGTTACCCCTATTCCCAACTTCTTCTTGGCGGGCAGCTACACCCTACAGCCCTTCCTGGGCAGCATGGAGGGGGCCATCCTCTCCGGCAAGTGGGCGGCGGAGGCCATCAACAAGGGGATCCCATTTCAACGCGCTTCTGTCTCGGCCTCAACTCTGGCAGCTGCGGGGGTCTAGCTCTCCGCCGTCCGCCTCCTATGCCTTTTGAATCTTTCTTTTCCCCACAACCTCTTCTAGGCTATCCGCGGCGTCCGCTTTCCCGTAGTGTTGATATGTGCCCTCGCCGTTCCTCTTCCTTCTCTATCCTGGCCCTGCGCCCCTGGAGATCAGCCAGATGAGTCCGCTTGAGCAATCTTTTGCCCTCTGTCGCCAGATTACGGCCAAGCACGCTAAGACTTTCTACCTGGGATCCCTGCTCTTGCCCCAGTCCAAACGGCGGGCCATCTGGGCCATCTACGCTTGGCTGCGGCAAACCGATGAGTTGCTGGATGGACTGGAAGCCAGCCAGGCAGAGGTGGAGGTCACCCGCAGCAAGCTGGAGCAGTGGGGATCCCATCTGGAGTCGTTATTTCAGGGGGGTGAGCCGCAAGTCCCCACGGACCTCGCTTTGATCCACACCATCCGCACCTACCGCCTTTCCATCGAGCCGTTTCGCGAGATGCTGCGGGGGCAGAGCATGGACTTGGATACCCAGCGCTACGCCACCTGGGAGGATCTGCGGGTCTACTGCTACCGCGTGGCCGGGGTGGTGGGGCTGATGTGCTCGGAGATCATGGGGTTTGTGCCGGGCCGGGATGGCCGCGAGGAGGCGGTGGCGCTGGGGATCGCCATGCAACTAACCAACATCTTGCGGGATGTGGGAGAGGACGCCCGCCGCGGGCGGATCTACATCCCCCTGGAAGATCTGCGCCGCTTCAACTACTCCGAGCGGGACCTGTTTAACTATGTTATTGACGAGCGCTGGATGGCTTTGATGGACTATGAGATCCGGCGGGCTAGAGAGCTCTATGCCCAAGCGGAACGGGGGATCCCTACCCTGCAGCCGGACTCCCGCTGGCCGGTAGCCGCTTCCTTGATGCTCTACCGGCAGATTCTCAACGCCATCGAGCGCAACCACTACCAGGTTTTTCGCACCCGCGCTTACGTGTCCACTCTCAGCAAGGCATTGGCGCTGCCGGTGGCCTGGTGGCGGTCGCGGCGCTCCAACTACTACGGTTACTAGTAGGGAGCAGCAAGCAGTTCCCCACGGCCGCGGCAGCAGAAAACAAGAAGACCTCTAATACAGCGAAGAAAACCTATGGTAAGCCGTGCCCTGACCCTACCCTATCAGCGAATCTGGGAAGACAGTTTAACCATCTTCTGGCGCGACTGGCTGGATCTGCGGGGGCGAGTTTGGCAGGTGGTGGCCTCGGGGCTGGTGGCTCCCCTCATCTACATTGTTGCCTTTGGGGTGGGCCTAGGGGGATCCCTGCGGGCCGAAGCTTTGGCCGAGGTGGCCGGATCCACGGCGGCAGGTTCTTATTTGCGCTTTATCTTGCCGGGGATGGTGGCTCTTTCAGCCATGACCATCAGCTTTGCCGGCACCACCTTCTCCATTTGTGGATCGCGGCTATTTACCAAGAGCTTTGAAGAGCTGCTGCTGTTGCCGGTGCACCCCTTGTCTTTGCATCTGGGCAAGGTGCTGGCGGGCATTGCCCGCGGCCTGCTGACGGCCTTGGGGGTGTTGGCGGTGGGGGTGCTGGGTACGGGGGCCTGGGGCCTGCTTCACCCCTTGTCGCTGTTGGTTCTACTTTTGGATTGCGCCGTCTTTGCCGGCATTGGGGTAATTGCTGGCTTGAAGGTGCCCAGCCTGGAGAGTGTGGGCGTGCTAACCAACTTTTTGATTACGCCCATGTCTTTCCTAGGGGCCACCTTTTTCGATCCCGCCCAGTTGCCGACCTACCTGCAGGTGCTGGTCTATTGCCTGCCCCTTTCCTACGCCAGCATTGGCATGCGGGCAGCCGCCTACCAGCCGCTTGCGGAGTTTCCCTGGTACACGGTGGGAGTTTTGGGCGGCTTGGCGGTAATCCTGGCTTTTGTGGGAGCTTATCTGTTTTCCCACCAGCAGGACTAGGTTGTGTTGATCTTTCATTTGAGCCAAAAGAGAGCACTGACGAGATAGAGAAAACTCAAGAAGTTCCTGGCCAATTTGTCAAAACGAGAAC